>JBKBRG010000295.1:0-4059 GCA_046292325.1 Tabrizicola sp. | reverse complement strand
AAGCCCGCCTGCGCGGTCGCGGCCACGAGGACAGCGGTGTAGCCATTGAACGGGCTGTTTAGGTCCGGGGCCAGCGCATTGGCGGCGGTGATGGCCGCCGGGCCGCTGACCGCGTCGATCAACGCGCCGTGAATCCCGGCGGGGTTCTTCATGTGGTCGGCCCCGGCGGGGCGGTGCACGAGGTAGAGGGCAGCCATGTCAGGTTTCCTTCTTGGCGTTGAGGGCGAGCTTGATCCGGTCGGCAGGGCGCGGCTTCCCGGCCTCCCATTCCCGGTTCATCACGATGCTCCGCTGGGCGGCGGTCTTGACTGCGGCGATTGCTGCCTGCATCGCCCGGGTTTCTTCGCCGCAGAGCTTGTCGGCCAGATCGGCCGCAGAGAATGGCCGGGACCGGGCGGGCATCCGGTCGATGATGCTGACCAGCGCCGCGCCCAAGGTGCGGTTCTTCGTCGCCACGGCCAGCGCGGCGGCATTCGTGAGCTCCACCGGGCCGGAACCGTCAAGCTGCTGCATGTACGCGGTGCGCTCGGTCGTGCCCAACCCCTGCCGGGCGAGGACGGTGACCGGCGAAGCCCAGAGGGCGGACGTTGCAGCCAGTGACTCAGCCGCCGCGTTCAACTCCTTCAGGTGCTGCCAGCGCGTGTCGGAGGAATTTGTCAGGACCTCGCGCCGGGCGGTGGCGGCTGCCTTCTCGGCTGCGGCCTTCTGGTCCTTCGGGTTGAAGCCCGCGCGGGCGAGGCTGGCGGCGGCTTCGGTGGCGCGGGCGGCGATGCCAGCGTCAAGGGTTTCGATCAGCTTTCCGAACTTCTCGGCGCGGCGGGCCGCGACCTCGGCCAGCGAGACCACTTCGGCCACGGCAAAGATCGGCTGAGTGGGGATGTTCAGGGGGAGGGACGGTAGGGCGTCAGCCATGCGGGGCTCCTCGTGCCGGGCGGCACCACCATTGGTCCGCCATTGACGCGAGATTACCCCTGCCGCAGCAAGTCTCAGAGCGAAAAGACTTGTTGTGTCAGTGCGTTGCTGACTGCCGGAGGTGCCGCAGGGCCGGTGCCGCCTCGTTGCATGGGCGACGGTGTGGCCGCTCGCCAGAGGCACAGCAGGCAGGCAGCGGGTCAAGCGCGCGCAGGTCATGCAGCATCGCCAGACCGCGCGCCTCGGTCGGGGTGATCGGCTGCGGCCCGAGGTTGCAGCCCGACAGGGCGAGGATCAGGAACGCGGCGCGCATCAGTCCCCCTCCGGCGTCACGTCGCGGGCGAGGTCGGCAAGGTACTCCTCGACCGACTTGCGCTGCGGCACCACGAGGACCCCGCCGGGGGCGCTGACGTTCACCTCGACCTCGAAGGCGGTGCCTTCCCGATAGCCGAAGCGACTTTTCAATAGGAAAATTGCCGGGACGAACTGCCCGGCCATCGCCGCATCGTGCAGCACCCCCACCAGTTTGTCGTGTTCGACGGCGCGGCCCGCGTCCAGCGCGTCCTGCACGGCGGGGTCGCGCCTCTTGGCCTGCCGGAAGGCATCCCGGCTCATCCCGAGGGCGCGGGCAATCGTCATCTCTGCCACGCCCCGGGCCGCAAGGTCCTGGATGATCTTCAGACCCTTGCGGCCAACCTTGTAGTGCGGGGCGCCCGATCCGCCATTGGGCACCCGGCGGGACGGCGCGTCGAACCGTCCTTCATCATCATCCTGCATCTGCTTCCTCCCTCTGCTCGCGGTCGAACTCTCGGCAGACCTTCATTGACAGCCCCTTCCCGCAGCGCAGTTGCCTTGCGATCCAGTCCATTCCCCGGCCCTGCGCCCGGAAGGCCCGGATTGCCTCCACCACGCCATCGCCTGCCGGGGGCCTGCCGATCCTTGCGCCACGGGCGCGGGCGCGGTGAAGGCCCGCCTGCGTCCGCTCCACGATCATCTCGCGCTCGAACTCGGCAAAGATCGCGCAGAGGTTCAGCATCATCCGCCCCATCGGGGTCTGCGTGTCGAAACCCTGCTTGTCGAGGTACAGGTCAACCCCGAGAGACCGGAGGGCCTCGAACACGGTCACAAGTTGCGCGATGGACCGGCCCAGCCGCGAAACGTCGAAGGCCATCACCACATCGAAGCGCCGCCGTGCCGCGTCACGCAGCATCGCATCCAGCGCCGTGCGCGGGCCGCGCCCCGGGGCGCCCGAAGCCGTCTCGTCATAGGTGGCGACCACCTGCCAGCCGGCAGCAGCCGCGACGGCCTGCAACCGCTCGACCTGTGGCGCTGTCTGCTGTGCAGGGGTCGATACCCTTGCATAGATCGCTGCGCGCCGGGTCATGGTGCCACCCCCGCCCAGACTTCGACATGCTGGCCGCCGCCGCACAGGTAGCTGGACGGGCGGGCCGGGTCCGCCGCGACGGGGACCCAGTGGCAGAAGTCGCGCCCTCCGGAGGTGTAGGCCACGCGGATGCACTGGCCGTCCCGGAGGTCCGCCGGGGGCTGGCCGGTGGCCGGGTGTTCCGTCACCCGGCCCGTGAATATGTTCCTCTCGTACACGGTGATGGTCATGTCAGGGCTCCATTTCTGCGGCCCTTGGGGCTGTCCCCAAGTGTGGTATTATAGTACCTCACGCCACAGCCCGTAAACCCCGGAACCGAACGGAACCGGGGGCAGTGACGGTGCCAGCGGCGCGGCCAGCGGAAACTGGGGCTTACGAGCCCAGACCGGCAGGGGGGTTTTCGGGGTGCAGGCCGGGTCAGCGGGGATTGCCGCCGTACCGCTGGCGGCTGAAGTCATATCGCTGCTCTGCGACCGTCCAAGGGCGCGGCGGAGTGTTGCCCCGGTAGAAGTGGCGCAGCGAGCTTAGGGCAACGTCGCGCAGGTACCACTCATAGTCGTCGGGCGGGATTTCGCCGCGCAGGCCATGCTCCTCCTGACCCGCACCCGCCAGAAAGTCGCAGTAAAGCTGCCAGACGGCATCGAACATGCTGCGCGGCAGGTCGATGCCATAGAGCCACAGCAGCCGCGACAGGTCATCGAAGGCGGGGTCGGGCTCGTTCAATATCCAGATGTTGGACGGGGTGTCTGCCTCGTCCAGCTTCAGGGCGGCGGCGCGCATGTCGAAGATCGCCCGCGAGATCGGCGACCAAGGGCGCGCGAAGGCCCGTGCGTGCAGCGGGGCCAGCACCACCAGCCAATCGACAAACATCGCCGCGCGCCGGTCGAGCCCGAAGTCCAGCCTCACATCGCCGTCACTGAGCCTGTAGTCGTCGGGCCGGTTCCAGGGGTCGTCATCTTCTGCAAGGGTCATTCCCGGGCCTCCTTTCCGTGGGCGCACAAGGCGCGGTTCGATGGTTTTCAGGGGGGCGGCAGCGGCAGCCGTTCCAGCGGACACCGCCACCGAACCGGGATACTCGGGATAAATGGCATTTTCCTAACCAGTCCTATCGGCTGCGCTTTCGGAGCGTTAAGCGTTAACGCTGGTCTCTCCGACTACCTCTTACTGCCCTTAACGCTTAACTCTCCCTCTGTGTGCGCGTTATGGGGTCTAGGGAGTATCCCGATTATCCCGACTATCCCGATTCAAGCCGGTACAGGTGGCTCTCGTTGCCCTCGGCAACAACCACGATCCGGTGCCCGCCAACGATCCGCCCCTTCACCTTCTTCAGGTACCGGGTCACTGCCCTCGGGTTCGCGCCCCTCGGACAGGCGGCTTCCAGCGCCTGAAGCAGGGCATCGCGCCCCGGCCCCGTGTTGGCCTCCTCGTGGGCGCGGCGCAGCAGTTCACCCGCCGTGACATTCGCCCCCACCCCGACCACCGCCGCCCAGCCCTCCATCAGCCCGGATAGCTCCTCGCGCACCGAGTCACCCGCCGAAATCTCGACACGCGTTGCGCAGGGGTCATCCTCGCCCAGCCACACGAGCGCGCCGCGCACGAGGTCAGACCACGCCTCAAAGCTGGCGAAGGGAGTCAGGTCGGAGAGCCCCGGCCTGCCAGCCACGATGAAGGCCCGCAGGGCGGTCAGTCCAGCCGCCACGAGCTCACCCCGCCGCCTCGGGACCTCAACCTTCAGGTCCAGTTCAAATCCGCCCCGCTCCTCG
>JBKBRG010000294.1:0-4065 GCA_046292325.1 Tabrizicola sp. | reverse complement strand
CAAATCCACATGCCCTTTCCCAAATACTCCGGGGAGCGCGAGGGGCAGCGCCCCTCGTCCGCCGAGGAGGAGGCGAAGGCCAACGACGAGACAGACGACGAGACAGACGACGAGGCACGGGGCCTGCGCCGCAGGCGCTCTGTCAGGCTGATCCGCTCAGACCGCGAGGAAGTTGGTGAATTGCCAGGGATCCTCGTCGTCGCGGTCCTCGGCAAAGCGGTTGATCCGGTGCTGGATCGGGGTCCAGTCGGTGTAGTGGCACTCGATGGACCCGAGGTAGGGACGCTGCACCTCGAGGCAGCGGACATGGTCCATCTCGTCGGCCTCGACGAAGCCGGCATTCGGGTTTTCGGCCGCCCAGACCATCGCCGCCAGCACCGCGCTCGTCACCTGCATCCCGGTCGCGTTCTGATAGGGCGCAAGCCGCCGCGCCTCTTCGCAGGACAGCCGCGAGCCATACCACATCGCGCCTTTCGCATGGCCGTAGAGCAGCACCCCGAGGTCGTCGCCGCCCGAGACGATCTCGTCCGCGGTCAGGATGTGCTGCGCCTCGGCCAGCTTCCCTGCGCCGTTGATCTCGTGCAGCGACAGGATCGCGTCGTTGCAGGGGTGGTAGGCGTAGTGGCAGGTCGGGCGGTAGACGGCGCGGCCATCCTCCCAGACCGTGTAGTAGTCAGGGATCGACAGCGCTTCGTTATGGGTGATGACGAAGCCGAACTGCGGGCCGACGCCGGGGCACCAGGTGCGCACCCGGGTATCCGCGCCGGGGCGGTCGATCCAGATCGCATAGCCCGGACCATGGTCGAAGCGGTGACCGTTCGGGGGAAGCTTCCGTTCATGCGTGCCCCATCCGAGTTCCGCCGGCTGGTAGCCTTCGGACAGAAGCCCGTCCACCGACCAGGTGTTGACGAAAACCCCCTGCGGCTTGGGCTTGCCCGAGACCTGGGTGTCGCGCTCGGCGATGTGGATGCCCTTAATCCCGAGGTCGCGCATCAGCGATGCCCAGTCCTCGCGGTTCCTGGGGTCGGCCCTGACGCCGGTATCGGCGGCCAGCCGCAACAGCGCCTCCTTCAGCAGCCAGCTGACCATGCCGGGGTTCGCCCCGCAGCACGACACCGCCGTCGGCCCGCCGGGATAGGACTTGCCCAGCTCGCGCACCCTTTCGCGCAGGGGATAGTTGGTGCGTTCGGCATTCGGCAGGCTGGACCCGAAGTAGAACCCGGGCCAGGGCTCGACCACCGTGTCGATATACTGGACCCCCAGCTCCTGGGCGAGCTTCATCACCTCGATCGAATCCACGTCCACCGAGAGGTTCACGATCATCCCGCGCCCCTCTGGAAACAGGCCGCGCAGGACTTCGACGAAGTTGTCGGGCGTCAGCGCCAGCTGAAGATGCCGGATGCCGTGGTCGCGCAGGATATGCGCGTGGTCGGCCGAAGGCTCGATCACGGTGAACTGCGCGCGGTCAAAGTCGATGTGCCGCTCGATCAGCGGCAGCGTGCCCCGCCCGATCGAGCCGAAGCCGATCATCACCAGTGCCCCGTCGATACGGGCATGAACCATCCCGGTCATCGCTGTCTCCCTATTTGTAGGATCTGGCCTGCAGGTAATCCATCAGCGCCATCAGGACACCCGAGACCACGAAGGTCAGATGGATCGTGACCAGCCAGAACAACTCGGTTTCGCCAAAGGTCGTGGCGGTTTCGAGATCGCTGATCTCCATGAACCGCTTCAGCAGATGGATCCCGGAAATCGCCACGATGGAGGCGATCAGCTTCATCTTCAGCCCGCCGAAATCGACCTTGCCCATCCAGCCGGGCCTGTCCTCGCCTGCATCGAAGTCGAACTTCGAGACGAAGCTTTCGTAGCCCGAGAACATGACGATCAGCAGCAGGTTCGCCGCCAGCGTCAGGTCGATCAGCGTCAGCGCGACCAGGATCATCTTCTCGGCCGACAGCTGCATCATCTGCGGCAGGTAGTGGATCAGTTCCTTGACGAAGATCACCGTCAGCATTCCCAAAGCGACGGCCAGGCCCAGATACATCGGCGCCATCAACCAGCGGCTGGCGAACAGCCCCCGTTCGAATCGGGCCTCGATCCCGCGTTTCTGCGTCATGGCACACTCCGGCGCTGGAATGAAAAGAGCCCGCCAAGCATGGCGGGCCCCCTCTCTGCCGACAAGGGGCAGGGATCAGTTCTTGGCGTAGTATTCGACGACCAGGTTCGGTTCCATCTGCACCGGATAGGGCACGTCGCCCAGGCCGGGGGTGCGCAGGAACCTGACGGTCAGCTTGTTGTTGTCCACTTCCAGATAATCGGGCACATCGCGCTCGGTCAGGGCGATGGCCTCGGCGATCGCGGCCATCTGCTTGGACTTCTGCCGCACCTCGATCACGTCGCCTTCCGACACGCGGTAGGAGGCGATGTTCACCCGCTTGCCGTTCACCAGCACATGGCCATGGTTCACGAACTGACGCGCGGCGAAGATGGTCGGAACGAACTTGGCGCGATAGACCACCGCGTCGAGGCGACGCTCCAGGAGGCCGATCAGCATCTCGCCGGTGTCGCCGCGCACGCGCTCGGCCTCGGCATAGATCTTGCGGAACTGCTTTTCGGTCAGGTCGCCGTAATAGCCCTTCAGCTTCTGCTTGGCGCGCAGCTGCGTGCCGAAGTCCGACAGCTTGTTCTTGCGGCGCTGGCCGTGCTGGCCGGGGCCGTATTCGCGCTTGTTCACCGGGGATTTCGGGCGACCCCAGATGTTCTCGCCCATCCGGCGGTCGATCTTGTACTTGGCAGAGGTGCGTTTCGTCACCGCTGATCTCCTTCGCTTGTGAAGGGCGTTGTCCTTTCCGGGTTGCCCCGGCGACAGGTCATTCCTTGCGGAAGCCGCCAACACCAATGAAAAGCCCCGGACTCGCGTCCGGGACCGGGGGGCTTATACAGACGCAAGCGGGGGAGTCAACAGGCCCCGCCCTGTCCGATCCTGCCGCGCATTCCGCCGGTCTGGCCCCGGTCCAGCAGCAGATGGTCCAGCAGGACGCAGGCCATCATCGCCTCGCCCACTGGCACGGCGCGGATGCCGACGCAGGGGTCGTGGCGGCCCCTGGTGATGAGATCCGTCTCCTGTCCGCCTGCCGTGATCGTCCGGCGCGGGGTCAGGATCGACGAGGTGGGCTTGACCGCGAACCGGCAGACGATCGGCTGGCCGGTGGAGATGCCGCCAAGGATCCCGCCCGCATGGTTCGACAGGAACTCCGGGCCGTCCGGCCCCATGCGGATCTCGTCGGCATTTTCGACCCCGGTCAGGGTCGCCGCGGCCATGCCCTCGCCGATCTCCACCCCCTTGACCGCGTTGATCGACATCATCGCCGCCGCCAGGTCGCTGTCCAGCTTGCCGTAAAGCGGCGCGCCCAGTCCCGGCGGCACCCCCTCGGCCACCACCTCGATCACCGCGCCGACCGAGTTCTGCGACAGGCGCAGCCCGTCCAGATACTCGGCCCATTCGGCGGCGGCCACGGCATCGGGCACCCAGAACGGGTTGCGCTCGATCTCGGCGGCATCGAACCGGCTGCGGTCGATCGACTTCGTGCCCATCTGCACCATGTAGCCGGTGATCCGCAGGCCCGGCACCAGCGCCGCCAGCACCGCGCGCGCCACGCCGCCCGCCGCCACGCGCGAGGCGGTCTCGCGCGCCGAGGACCGCCCGCCGCCGCGATAGTCCCGGATGCCGTATTTCTGGTGATAGGTGATGTCGGCGTGACCGGGGCGGAAGCTCTGCGCGATCTCGCCATAGTCCTTCGACCGCTGGTCGGTGTTCTCGATCATCAGCTGGATCGGGGTGCCCGTCGTCCTGCCCTCGAACACGCCCGACAGGATGCGCACCTCGTCGGGTTCCTTGCGCTGGGTGGTGAATTTCGAGGTGCCGGGCTTCCTGCGGTCCAGCCAGGGCTGGATGTCGGCCTCGCTCAAGGCCACGCCGGGCGGGCAGCCGTCCACCGTGCAGCCGATGGCCGGCCCGTGGCTTTCGCCCCAGGTGGTGACGCGGAACAGGTGACCGAAGGTGTT
>JBKBRG010000293.1:0-4069 GCA_046292325.1 Tabrizicola sp. | reverse complement strand
TTCCTCCGCCGGGCCGGGCTGGATCGCCCGCGGCCTGCCGCGCGTGCCGGGCTGAGCGGCGCTTGCCTCTTGCATCCGGGCCCCGGCGCGGCTTTCCTGCGCCGACCTGACCGGAGTTTTCCCATGGCCCATCTCGCCCCCCGCACCTGGGTTCCCGCATCCTGCGAGGCCCATGTCCAGCGCCTTGCCGCCGGGGCCGCGCGGCCCTCGTCCGCGGTCGCTGCGCGGCTGGATGCGCTGATCGCCGAGAACCGGCAGATCCACGATCAGGACTGCTTCAACCTCAACCCCGCGACCAACGTGATGAATCCGCGCGCCGAGGCGGCCCTGGCCGCGGGCCTCGGTTCGCGCCCCTCGCTTGGCTATCCGGGCGACAAGTATGAAATGGGGCTGGAAGCGATCGAGGAGATCGAGGTCATCGCCGCCGAGCTTGCCGCCGAGGTCTTCGGCGCGACCCATGCCGAGATCCGCGTGGGGTCCGGGGCACTGGCGAACCTCTACGGCTTCATGGCACTGGCCCGGCCGGGCGATGCGATCATCGCGCCTCCCGCCAGCATCGGCGGCCATGTCACCCATCATGCCGCGGGCTGCGCCGGACTATACGGCCTGACCACCCATGCCGCCCCGATCGACGCCGATGGCTATACCCTTGATCTGAAAGGGCTGGAGGATCTGGCCCATGCCGTGCGGCCGAAGATCATCACCGTCGGCGGCAGCCTGAACCTCTTCCCGCATCCGGTGGCCGAGGTCCGCAAGATCGCCGACCAGGTGGGCGCCAGGGTCCTGTTCGACGCTGCCCATCAATGCGGCATCATCGCGGGCCGCGTCTGGGCCAACCCGCTGTCCGAGGGCGCGCATCTGATGACGATGTCCACCTACAAGAGCCTCGGCGGCCCCGCGGGGGGGCTGATCGTCACCAATGACGCCGCCATCGCCGAGCGGCTGGACGCCATCGCCTTCCCCGGCCTCACCGCCAATTTCGACGCAGCGAAATCGGCGGCGCTGGCCTATACGCTGCTGGACTGGCGCGACCATGGCGCGGCCTATGCCCGGGCGATGGTGGACCTCGCCAAGGCGCTGGCACGCGAGCTTTCCGCGCTTGGCCTGCCGGTCTTTGCCGCCGACCGGGGCGCCACCGCCTCGCACCAGTTCGCCATCGAAGCCGCCCCCTTCGGCGGGGGCCAGGCCGCCTCGAAAACCCTGCGCAAGGCGGGTTTTCTCGCCTGCGGCATCGGCCTTCCCCTCCCCGAGGTGCCCGGAGACATGAACGGCCTGCGCATCGGCACGCCCGAGCTGGTCCGCCGCGGCGTCACCCCCGCCGACGCCCCGGCCCTCGCCGCCCTGATCGCCGAGGGCCTGCGCTCGAACGCCCCCGAAACCGTCGCCCCCCGGACCAGGGCCCTGCGGCAAAGGTTCCAGGGCCTGCACTACGTCACGCCATGAGAACCCGCCGTCTTGGCCGGCACGGCCCCGAAGTTTCGGCCCTCGGGCTCGGCTGCCTCTCCTTCGGCGGCATGTTCGGCCCGACGACCGAAGCCGAATCGCTCCGCACGCTCGATGCCGCCTGGGACGCCGGGATCACCTTTCTGGACACGGCCAACCGCTATGGCGAGGGCCTCAGCGAAACCGTGATCGGCACCTGGCTGAAACGGACGGGCAAGCGTCCCCACATCGCCACCAAGGCCGCCTTCACCGACAACCCGGCCCGTCGGATCGACAACCGGCCCGAACACATGCGCGCGGAACTCGAAGGCTCGCTCCGGCGCCTCGGGGTGGATCACGTCACCCTGTTCTACGCGCATCGCCACGACCCCGAGGTCCCGGCCGAGGACCTGGCCGGCACCATGCAACGCCTTCACGAGGAGGGGAAGATCCTGGGCTACGGCCTGTCCGAGGTCGGCCCCTACACCTTGGAGCGTTGCCACGCCGTCCACCCGGTCATGGCGGTGCAAAGCGAATATTCGCTCTGGACCCGCACGCCGGAACTGGGCCTGATCCAGCGCTGTGCCAGCCTTGGCGTCGCCTTCGTCCCCTTCTCGCCGCTCGCCCGGGGGGCCTTCGGAACGCCGATGGCCGACCCCGCGACCTTCGCGCCCGGCGAGTTCCGCACCCGCATCCCGCGCTTTCACCCGGAGAACTGGCCGCACAACAAGGCCCGGCTCGACGCCTTCCACGCCTTCGCCCGCGCGCGAGGCTTCACCCCCGCCGCCCTGGCGCTGGCCTGGCTTCTCGACCGCGGCCCGCACCTGATCCCGATTCCCGGCACCCGGACGGCAGACCACCTGCGCGCCTGGGTCATGGCGCCCGGGATCGACCTGACCGACGAGGACCGCGCCGAGATCGACCGCATCCTGCCCGTCGGCTGGGCCTGGGGCGACCGCTATGACGATCAGCAGGCCGCGACGGTCGAACGCTATTCGTGACCGTGGGTCCGGTCGTAGGGGTTCGGCCCCGGCGGTGCCCACCCGACCGGAGGCGCCTTCGGCCGGAACACCTGCACCAGCAAGGGATGGCACCGCGCCACGTCAGAGGAATGCTCGCTGGAGCAATCCCCGCCCGGACAGGCCGACAAGACGCCCAGCAGGTCGATCTCGGCCATGAACTCCAGGAAATCGCCGGGCCGCACGGGCGAGGCCTTCATGAAATACTGCCCGGTGTCGCGCGTGAAGCCGGTGCACATGAACACGTTCAGCACGTCATGCACATGCACCTCCGCCGCCGTCGCGGGCAGGCCCCAGTGGTCCGCCACCGCGCGGGTCAGGTTGGAATGGCAGCAATGGTGATACTGCGCGCCACCCGACAACAGCGCATGGGTATAGGGGTCGCAGCGCGTGCCGATCACGTCGTGGACGGATGCGCCGAAGGCATCGAAGCCATACCAGTCCAGCGTATCCTCGGTGATCGTCGCCATCGGGCGCAGGTAGGGCAGGCAGGACCACATCCGGTCCCCCGTCGACAGATGCGTCCCGTGCAGGGCCCGCGTCTTGCCGGAGAAGAACCGCTCGGCCGGGTCATCCGCCGCGAACAGGTTCAGGTCGCCGACCTGCGGCCCCTCGACGCTGACGATGCGGAAGAACCACCCCGCCGGAACCTCGAACACCCGCGCCGCGCGCGGAGGCACCAGCACCTCGGACACCAGTGCCCACCCTTCCCGCGCCGCGCGACAGGCGGCAAGGTCTGGCCGGGGCAGCCCCTCGACCGGGTAGCAGATCACGGGCGCCACGGCCTTGCGGGCAGCGGCATCGCCAGGGGCGGGATGTTCGGGATGATCCGGTTTCATGACCCGAGGCTTGCCCGAAAGCTTGCCCCTTGCAAGCGCCGATCGGGTCGGGGACACCGGACCGGCGCCTTCAAGGGCGCGGCCCGGTGGCGCGGCCCGGTCCCTGCCGGGGCGCACGCAGGCACTCTTTCGGCTCCTGCCCGCGTGTTTCCGCCCCGCAGACCGCGCAGCGCCAATGGTCCGCTGCGACGCGCCGGTCCAGCCGCCAGCGGCAATCGCGGGTCAGCGTCGTCGTCCGCCACTGATGCCAGAGGAACAGATAGACCGCGATCGCCAATACCAGCAGAAGCAGCGGCACGGGTGGGCCTTACACCACCCGCTCAACCATCATCTTCTTGATCTCGGCAATCGCCTTGGCCGGGTTCAGACCCTTGGGGCAGGTCTTGGCGCAGTTCATGATCGTGTGGCAGCGATAAAGCTTGAAGGGATCCTCCAGCGCATCCAGCCGTTCGCCCGTCGCCTCGTCGCGGCTGTCGATGATCCAGCGATAGGCATGCAGCAGCGCGGCGGGGCCCAGATAGCGGTCCGAGTTCCACCAATAGCTCGGGCAGGACGTGCTGCACGAGGCGCACATCACGCATTCATAAAGCCCGTCCAGCTTTTTCCGGTCCTCGATCGACTGGCGCCATTCCTTGGCCGGGCGGTTGGTCTTGGTCTCCAGCCAGGGCATGATGCTGGCGTGCTGGGCGTAGAAATGCGTCAGGTCCGGGACCAGGTCCTTGATCACCGCCATATGCGGCAGGGGATAGATCTTCACGTCGCCCTTGATCTCGTCCAGGCCATAGATGC
>JBKBRG010000292.1:0-4076 GCA_046292325.1 Tabrizicola sp. | reverse complement strand
GCACCGTTTCCGCCGCGATGCCGGCTATCTAGGACAGGTCGCCGGGGGCCGCAAGGGGAAAATCGCCCCTGCCCCGGCGCCCGATGTCAGACTTCTTCCTCGTCACCCGGCACGTCCGCCAGATCGTCGAGCGAAACGTTGTCGTCGGTGTCGTCTTCCAGCAGATCGTCGTCCATCTCGGCGTCGTCGGCAACGGCGCCTTCCAGCAGGACGTCTTCGGCTTCCAGATCCTCGACCAGCACGTCGTCATCCTTTTCGGGGATGGCGCGAGAGATGACCGAGGCGGCCATCTTGCGGCGGACAGATTCGATGTCCACGATCTCGCCCGTGTAGGGGCTGACGATCGGGTTCTTGTTGAGGTCGTAGAAGCGCTTGCCGGTGGTCGGGCAGATCCGCTTCGTGCCCCATTCTGCTTTGGGCATGGTGGTCCCTTCGGGTAGTGGGTCAGCAGGAAAATTGCCGCTTGCCACAGGTGCAGGCGACTGTCAAAGCCTTTTGTGTGCCGCCGGAAATGGCTATGGTCCGCGCAGGATTCAAGGGGTTTTCATGGCCGTCCTGCCCGGTTCTCCGCCCGTCGAGGTGCATCTCAGGCGCTCGGCCCGGGCAAGAAGATTCTCGCTGCGCGTGTCGCGGCTGGATGGCAAGGTCACGCTGTCGATGCCGCTGCGCGCCCGCGAAGGCGAGGCGCTGGCCTTCCTCGAGGGCCACGAGGGCTGGCTGCGCGAGACGCTGGCGGCGATGCCCGGCTCGACGCCCCGGCGCGTGGAGCTGGGCGCGCGACTTCCGGTCCAGGGTCAGGAGCTGACGATCCTGCCGGGAACCGGGCGGCGCATCCGCGTGGAGGACGGGACGCTGCTGGTCCCGGGCGACCCGGCGGGCGTCGGTCCGCGCGTCGCGGCCTGGCTGAAGGTGCTTGCCCGCGACCGGCTGGCGCAGGCGTCCGCCCGCCATGCCGCCGCGGTGGACCGCCGCTTCACCGCGATCGCGCTGCGGGACACGCGGTCGCGCTGGGGGTCATGCTCGCCAGACGGTCGGCTGATGTATTCCTGGCGGCTGATCATGGCCCCGCCGGCGGTGCTGGACTATGTGGCCGCGCATGAAGTGGCGCATCTGGTGGAATTGAACCATTCGCCGGCCTACTGGGCCGTTGTGTCCCGCATCTGCCCGGACTGGAAACGGCAGCGCGCCTGGCTGCATGACCAGGGCCAGAGTCTGCACCGCCTGCGCTTTCAGGATTGACCGGGCAAGGACCGGGGTGTTCCCTGCGCCCATGGTGACGCCCCGCCCCCCCGACCCGAACGCCGCCGCGCATGAACGGCTCTATCGCACCCTGCGCCAGCAGGTGATGCACGGCGAGCTTGATGCCGGCCAGCCCCTGACCCTGCGGGGCCTCGGCAAGCAGTTCGGCGTCTCGATGACCCCCGCGCGCGAGGCGGTGCGGCGGCTGGTCGCCGAAGGGGCGCTGACGCTGTCGTCCTCGGGGCGGATCTCGACGCCCGAGCTTACGCCCGAGCGGATCGAGGAACTGGCGGCGATCCGGGCTCTGCTGGAGCCGGAGATGGCCGCCCGCGCGCTGCCCCGCGCCCATTTCGCGCTGATCGAGCGGTTGACGGCGATCAACATGGCCAATGCGGAAGCCGCGGTCAGAGGGGACGCGGTGGCCTATGTGCGCACCAACCTGGAGTTTCACCGAACGCTTTACCTGCGCGCCCAGTCGCCTGCGATGCTGGCCCTGTGCGAGACCGTGTGGCTGCAACTGGGCCCGACGATGCGGGCGGTCTATGCGAGGGTGAAGCGGCGGGAGCCTCCGATGCACCACCGGGCGATCCTGGCGGCGCTGAAGGCGGGCGACGAGCCGGGGTTGCGCCTGGCGGTGCGGACCGACGTGACGCAGGGGCTGCGGCATCTGACGGGATAGCCGCCGGGGGCCGTCCGGGGTGCCAGTCGCGGCAGCGGCCCGTGACCTGCCGATCGCCCCGGTCCCGGACGGGACGCTGCAACGGGGGCCTTTGCGCATTTCCGCACAGACGGTCCCCGTGTTTTCGCCTTGGCGCGCGGAGCGCAGGGCCCCATCTTCAGGGCAACCGCAATTTCAGGAGTCCCATCATGTCCATCCGACCCGTGATCGAGACCCGCCGCGCCCAGCCCCATATCGAGGGCGCCGGCGTCCATCTGCACCGCGCCTTCGGGTTCCAGGACCCGACCGAGGCGGACCCGTTCCTCTTGTTCGACGACTTCCGGGGGGATCACCCGCGCGACTATTCGGCGGGGTTCCCCTGGCATCCGCACCGGGGGATCGAGACGATCACCTATGTGCTGGCCGGGACCGTGGAGCATGGCGACAGCCTTGGCAACCGGGGGATCCTCGGGCCGGGGTCGTTGCAGCTGATGACCGCCGGTCGCGGCATCCTGCATCAGGAGATGCCGAAGGGCGATGCGCAGGGCCGGATGCACGGCTTCCAGCTTTGGGGGAACCTGCCCGGGCGGCTCAAGATGACCGCGCCGCGCTATCAGGACATGCCGGCCGAGGCGCTGCCCGAGCGGCACGAGGATGACGGCACCAGCATTCGCGTGGTGATCGGCGACTATCGGGGGGTCAAGAGCCCGGTCGAAGGCATTGCCGCGGACCCGCAGTATCTGGATGTCTTCGTGCCAGCGGGCAAGCGCAAGACCTTCCGGGTCGATACGCGGCGCCGGGCCTTTGCCTATGTGTTCGAGGGCGCGGGCAACTTCCGCGATGCGGCGCGGCCGGAAGGCGTGCTGCTGGAAAAGGAAGTGCAGGGCCGGGAGGTCAACATCCGCGACCTTTCCGGCAACCGGACGCTGGTGCGTTTCGGCGCGGGCGACGAGGTGACGGTGACGGCGGGGCCGGAGGGGGTTCGGTTCCTCCTCATCTCCGGCGCGCCGATCGAGGAGCCGGTCGCCTGGGCGGGGCCGATCGTGATGAACACCGAGGCCGAACTGCGCCAGGCCTTCGCCGAACTGCGCAACGGCACCTTCATCCGCCCGGCGCATTGAGAGGCGGCCCGGGAATTTCCGGCGCAGATTCCCGGGCACCCCGCTGCTGCGGGCGGGACGGCTTGCATGGACGAGCGCGCATCGGCAGAGTGCGCCTGTTCATCGCGGGACCGCCTCATGTTCGTCAGACCCTTCGGCCTTCGCTATCACCGCTTTCTGCGGCGGCTGCACCAGGCTTGCCTCTTTGACTGGTATCTGGAGGTCGGCTGCCGGACGGGCGAAAGTTTCGCCCCTGTGCGGTCGAGGACGGTCGCGGTCGATCCCTTCTTCCGGGCCGAGATGAACATCATCGGCTCGAAGCCGGTGCTGCATGTGTTCCAGCAGACCAGCGACGATTTCTTTGCCAGCGGCTTCCTGGCCCGGAACGGCATCCGATTCGGCCTCGCCTTCCTGGACGGGATGCACCTGTTCGAGTTCCTCTTGCGCGACTTCATCAATACCGAGGCGGCGATGGATCCGAACGGGGTCATCATGATGCACGACTGCGTGCCCTATGACCTGGGGATGACGACGCGCGACCTCGACAACCTGCCGCGAGGGGCCTGGACCGGGGATGTCTGGAAGCTGATCCCGATCCTGCAAAGGTGGCGGCCGGAGTTGCAGCTGAAGGTGCTGGACTGCCGGCCGACCGGGCTGGTCTGCGTCTCGGGCCTTGATCCCGACAACCGGGTGCTGCGCGAGAATTACGACGCGATCCTGGCCGAGTTCACCGAGCTGGATCTGGAAGCCTTTGGCATCCGGCGGTTCTATGACAGTTTCGCCATGGTCAGCGGCAAGGAAGAGCAGGAAGCGGGATTTCCCCTCTTCCGCCCCGCCACCCTGCCCGAGGAGATGGCGCTGGTGCCGCGGAAGGTCTCGCCCTAGTCCTGGGCGCGCAGGATGCCTGCCGGGCGCGCCGCCAGGGGGCGCAGCGCGAAGGCAAGGCCCGCAAGCAGCGTGGCGATGACACCGCCTGCCACGATGCCGATGGCCGACAGCGGCTCGAATCGGTATGACGCGTCCATCACGAAGGTCATGACCGCCCAGCCCGACAGCCCGCCCGCGATGACCGCGACCAC
>JBKBRG010000291.1:0-4079 GCA_046292325.1 Tabrizicola sp. | reverse complement strand
CCGGCAGCACGAAATCCAGCCGACCCTCGCCCAGCCGCCTGGTCACCTCGAAGGCCGTCGCGAAATATCGCGGCAGGTCGCGCTGGCCTTCGACCGTCGTCAGAACGTCCATATCCCCCCCACAGGGCTTTTCCGTCACCACTTTCGCCAAAGCCGCGGCCTTGCTCAAGCATTTCGTGCCCCGTATGCCGCAAGCGCGCGCGCGCGACCCTCGGCCAGGTCCACGACGGGCGCCGGATAGGGCTGGTCCGGTCGCAGGCCCCAGGACCGCGGCACCGCGTCGAAGAAGCCCAGCGCCTCCGGCCCCGGCGATTTCGACAGTTCGGCCAGGAACCGTCCGCGATAGCTGCCGTCCGGGTCGAACTTCTCGGCCTGCCCGGCCGGATTGAACACCCGGAAGTAGGGCGCGGCATCGGGCCCCGACCCCGCAACCCATTGCCATCCCATCGCATTCGCCGCCGGGTCCCAGTCGGTCAGGCAATCGGCGAACCAGTCCAGCCCGACCTTCCAGTGCGTCAGGAGATGCTTGGTCAGATAGCTTGCCACCACCATCCGCACCCGGTTGTGCATGGTGCCGGTGACATACATCTCGCGCATCCCGGCATCGACGAAGGGCTCGCCCGTCATGCCGCGCCGCCAACGCTCTGCCTCGGGGCTGTCGCCGCGCCAGGGGAAGGCGTCCCAGTCGGGCTTCCAGTTCGACGTGGCGATCTGCGGCGAATGGTGCATCAGGTGATAGCTGAACTCGCGCCAGGCCAGCTCGCGCAGAAAGCTTTCCGCGCCCGCCGCCCCCTCGTCGCGCCGACGCAGCGCCGCATGCCAGACCGCGCGGATGCCGATCTCGCCATAGGTCAGGTTCTCCGACAGCCGCGAGGTGCCCGCCACCCCCGGCAGGTCCCGCAACGCGCCATAGCGCGCGAGCGGTCCCTCCAGGAACTCCGCCAGCTTCGCCCGCGCCGCGGCCTCGCCCACCGCCTGATGGCGGGCGACCACCTCCGCCCCCCGGTTCATCGCCGCGCCCAGCCGCCAGTCGTCCAGCCGGTCCGAAGCAGGCCGGCCCGCCAGCCCCCGCAGCCGCTGCGGCGCGGGCGCGGGTGCTGGCACCGGGCGGTCCCGCATGGCTTTCCAGTAGGGCGTGAACACCCGGTAAAAGCCGCCCTGCCCGGTCTCGATCTCCCAGGGCTCGTGCAAGAGATGTCCCGCGAAACTCCGCACCTCCACCCCCGCCGCCTTCAGCGCCGCCTTGACCCCGCTGTCCCGCGCCACGCTCGCCGGATCGTAAAGCCGCGACCACCAGACAGCGCCCGCCCCGGTCTCCTCAACCAGCCTGCGCAGGACCTCCAGCGCCGGCCCCCGCCGCAGGACCAGCCGCGCACCCAGGCCCTCCAACGCCCGACCGAAGGCTTCCACCGCCAGCCCAAGCCGCCACCGGGGCGCCGCGCCCAGCGCCTCGGTCTCCGGATCCAGGACGAACAGGGGCAAGAGCGGCCGGCCCGTCGCCACCGCCGCCGCAAGCATCGGATGGTCCGCCAGCCGCAGGTCGCGGCGGAACCACAGGATCAAAGGTGCTTCGGACATTCCCCTGCCTTTTCCACCCTGACCATACGCCGCGGCGCGCGCCCCGGATCACCCTGCATCTGCTCTTTTTGCAAATACTCCCGGGGGTTTGGGGGCAGGGAGCCCCCAACGCCGTCCCTGCGCGCCTGCCGCGCAGGGACAAACGCAAGGTCTTGCGCGCCAGCGCGCCGCCCGGCTGACGCTAAAGCACCCGGTCCAGTGCCGCGATCAGCCGCGCGACCTCCTCTGCGCTGGTGTAATGCACCGCCGACATCCGCAAGACGCCCTTTGCGCGGTCGATGCCCAGCGCCTCCAGCGGCCGCACGGCATAGAAGTCCCCCGCCCAGCAGGCGATCCCGTCGCGGCCCAGCGCCTCGCTCACCGGCTCGGCCGGCCGGCCCAGGTCAACCGCGACCGTCGGCGCCCGCCGCGCAGCTTCCCGCGGCCCCAGAAGCCGCACGTCATTCCGCTGGCCGAGGTAGTCCAGCAGCGGCTGGATCACGGCCACCTCATGCGCCCGCATCAGGTCATGCACCCCGCGGTTCCGCGCCGCCGCATCGCCAGACACCCCGTGCCGCGCGGCGAGTTCGTCGATGTAATCCGCCATCCCCGCGCAGGCAGCGACCTGGGCATGGTCCGGCCCCGCCGGCGTGTGCCGCTTGTAAAGCGTGCCATGGTTGAAGAAATGCGCCTGTCCCGGCAGTTCGAAGCCGAAATCCTCGCGGATCACCATGATCCCCTGGTGCGGGCCATAGGTCTTGTAGGCCGAGAAGAGATAGACATCGCAGCCCAGCGCCGGGATGTCGGGAAAGCCGTGCGGGGCGTAACTCACCCCGTCCACCACCGTCCGCGCGCCCGCTGCCCTGGCCATGGCGCAGATCGCCGCCACGTCGTTGATCTCGGCGATCACGTTGGAGCAATGCGGAAAACACACCAGCCGCACCTTGCCATCCGCCAGCAGCGCCGCCAGCGCCTCGGGGTCCAGCGACCCGGTCGCGGGGTCGAGCCGCCATTCCCGCACCTCGATTCCCTCGTCCGCCAGCCGCCGCCAGACGCCGGAATTGGCCTCGTGATCCTGGTTCGTCACCACGACCGCCCCCTTGCCACCCGCCAGCCACGTCCGCACCGCCTGTGCCAGCACATAGGTGTTGGCACTGGTCGAGGGCCCGAACGAGACCTCGGCCCGCGCCACGCCCATCATCGCCGCCAGACGGTCGCGCGCCTCGTCCATCTCGGCGCCGGCGGCCTGCGCCCCCGGATAGGGGCCATAGGGCTGCACCTTCCGGTCGCGGTAGAACCGGGCCAGCCGGTCCACCACCTGCCGGCAGGGATAGCTGCCGCCCGCATTCTCGAAGAAGGCATGGGTGGACAGGACCGGCGAGGCAAAGGCCGGGAACTGCGAACGGACGAAGTCGAGATCGAGCGCCACCGGGCGGCCTCCTTGCTTGGGCCGCGGGCCCTGGCCTGGCCCGCGCGCGAGGCGGGAAGTCCCGATCCGCGGCAGGTCTTCCAGCCAGACCCGCCGATGTCTCCCGGCAGGCCAGCGGCCGGATGACTCCGGCCACAGCCGAGGCGTAGCACCCGTCTCCGCGTCCCGCAACCCCGCGCAAGGGCCGCCTTTCCGGTCATCTGACGCAATTTTGTTACCGTCTGCCCCCGCGTCAGGTGTCAGACCCCTTGCCCTTTTGCACTCAAGACTTCAGTTTCGCGTCACAAGGCCCGCGCAAGGGCAGCTTGCCGCAGTCACCCGATGAAGGCCGCGATCCGCGGCCGTGCCAGCAGAGGAGAACCGATGTCCCGCCTGTCCCTCACCCTTGTCAGCGCCGCTTCGGTGCTGTCCATCGCCGTCGCGGCCCAGGCCGCCGATCCCGAGCTGACCGTGCTCGACTGGGCCGGCTGGGAAATCGACGGGATGCTGCAGCCCTATGTGGACAAGCACGGCCAGAAGCCGACCTACGTGTTCTTTGCCGACGATGACGAGGCCTTCCAGAAGGTCTCCTCGGGCTTCCGCACCGATGTCGTCCACCCCTGCGCCGCCGCCGTGCCGCGCTACATGGAGGCCGGGCTGATCGAGCCCTGGGACGTCTCCAAGATCCCCGAGTTCAAGAACATCCCCGCGCGCATGGCCGATGCCTTCAAGAATGACGAGGGCGTCTGGTTCGTGCCGACCGACTATGCCTACACCGCCATCGCCTACAACGCCGAGACGGTCCCGGCCGGGGATGTCTCGACCGTCCAGGTCTTCGCCGACCCGAAATACGCCGGCCGCATCGCGCTGCCGGACAACACCGACGACATCTGGTCGCTGGCCTTCATGGCGACCGGCGTCACCTCCTGGGACAATGTGACCGACGAACAGTTCCAGGCCGCGGCCGACTGGCTGCGCAAGGTGCATCCGAACGTCCGCGCCTACTGGGCCGACCCCTCGGAACTGGCGCAGCTGATGGCCTCGGGCGAGGTGCAGGTGGCCTGGTCCTGGAACGATCCCGTCGCGATCCTGCAGTCCGAGAACTTCCCTGTGG
>JBKBRG010000290.1:0-4092 GCA_046292325.1 Tabrizicola sp. | reverse complement strand
CGGATGTCGCGGCACATGCAAACCTTGAAGCAGGCGGGTCTGGTGGTGGACCGGCGCGATGCCCAGTGGGTGCGCTACCGGCTGAACCCGAACCTCGCCCCGGCAACCCGGGCCATCCTGGATGCGGTTCTGGCCGCCGCCGAAGCCGATGAAAGGAATGCCGCATGAGCATGCAGACGACATCCCGACCCGCCCCGCGCCCCGACTGGCTGTGGCACGCGGGCCTTGTGGTCCTTGTGGCTGTCTGGTGGCTGATCTATCGCCAGTTGTTTCCGCTGTCGGAATGGATCACGGCGCTTTTCCCGGTGGACCGCCACAGCCACACCGACGAGGCGCTCGCCTTCTTCTACGACGTGCCCAAGGTGATGATGCTGCTGACGCTGATCGTCTTCGCCATGGGCGTGGTGCGCAGCTACTTCTCGCCCGAGCGCACCCGCGCCCTGCTGGCGGGTCGGCGCGAGGGGGTGGGCAACGTCATGGCGGCGGGCCTTGGCGTGATGACGCCGTTCTGTTCCTGCTCGGCCGTGCCCCTGTTCATCGGTCTGGTGTCGGCCGGGGTGCCCCTGGGGGTGACGTTTTCCTTCCTGATCGCCGCGCCGATGGTGAACGAGGTGGCGCTGGCGCTTCTCTTCGGGCTGGTCGGCTGGAAGGTGGCCGTCACCTACTTCGCCTTCGGCCTTGGCGTTGCCATCGTGGCGGGCTGGGTGATCGGCCGGCTGCATCTGGAGGGCTGGTTGCAGGACTGGGTGCGCGACATCCATTCCGGGGCCACCGCCCCCGACGCCGCCGACGACGCCCCGCTGACCATGGTGGACCGCTACCACCTGGGCATCGAGGCGGTGCGCGAGATCTTCGGCCGGGTCTGGCTGTGGATCATCCTCGGCATCGGCATGGGCGCCCTGATCCACGGTTACGTTCCGCAGGACCTGATGGCGCGGATCATGGGGGCCGATGCCTGGTGGTCGGTGCCCGCCGCCGTTGCGCTGGGCATCCCGATGTATACCAACGCCGCCGGGGTCATCCCGATCGTCGAGGCGCTTCTGGGCAAGGGCGCGGCGCTGGGCACGGTGCTGGCCTTCATGATGAGCGTGATCGCCCTCAGCCTGCCCGAGATGATCATCCTGAAGCAGGTGCTGACCCTGCGCCTGATCGCGGTCTTCGTCGGCGTCGTGGGGACCGGCATCCTGGCCGTCGGCTATCTCTTCAACTTCCTGTTCTGAAAGGGAAAAGCATGGAAATCAAGGTTCTGGGGCCGGGCTGCGCCAAGTGCAGGGCCACCGCCGACCTCATCACCCGCGTGTCGGCAGAAACCGGCAGGCCCGTGACCGTCGAGAAGATCGAGGACATGCGCCAGATCGTTTCCTTCGGCGCGATGACCACCCCGGCGGTCGTGATCGGCGGCAAGGTCGTGCACAAGGGGTCCGTCCCCTCGCAGGATCAGGTCAGAAGCTGGCTGGAGTAGCGTCATGGCGCCGCACAGGAAATTCCACCTCGTCTTTTCGCTGATCATGGGCGCGATGATGGTCTTCCTGATGACCTTCGTCATCACCGCCGTGAACCTGGGCTTCGGCCCGCATTTCCTGGCCGCCTGGGCCAGGGTCTTCGTCATCGCCTATGTGATCGCCGTGCCGGTGATCTTCTTCCTTGCCCCCATCGCACGCAAGCTGACCGGCGGTCTGCTTGGCGTTCAACCGTGAAAGGACAGCCCATTAAAGACGCCGTTCGGAAAGACCTGGCAGAGGCCCGCGAAGTCTGCCCGACCACCTCGCAGCGCCTGCTGAAGGAGGGCGCGCTTCTGGTCGATGCGCGCGAACCCGCCGAGGTGGCGGCCGTCGGCTTTGCCGGCTGCGACGCGGTCAACATCCCGCTCAGCCAGTTCGAGGACCGCTGGCAGGAGGTGCCGCGCGACCGCGACGTGATCCTGGCCTGCGCCGTGGGCGAGCGCAGCCTGAAGGCCACCTATTTCCTGATGTATCAGGGCTATGACCGGGTGATGAACATGAACCCCGGCATCGGCCGCTGGGTGGCCCGCGGCTTCCCCATCACCGGGTCGGCCGAGGCCGTGGCGTCCTCCGAATCCGTCTCGTCCTGCTGCGGCGGGGAGGCCGAGCCCCAGGCCAGCGCCTGCTGCGGTGGCGAAACCGGAAGCTGCTGCTGATGGACCGTCGCCGGGTCCTGCCGGGTGCCGGGGCGGTCGCCCTGGTCGCGGGCGCGGTCTGGTGGTCTGGGCACAGGCGCCAGACGGCCCCGGTCACGCCCGATCCGGTTGCCTTGGCCCAGGCGTCGGGCAAGCCGGTGCTGGTCGCATTCGGTGCGGGTCACTGCGCGGCCTGCCGCGAGATGACGCGGGTGCTGGCGGGTGCTCGATGATCACGCGGCCGATGCCGGCGGCAAGGATGACCCGGGGCTTCGGGCCTGAAGGCAGCGACCAAGCTGAAAACCGTCACCGCCCGCCGCACCGACGGCCAGGGCTCCGCGGCCATGGCCGGGGAGACGCGGATCGCGCTGGGTAGCGATATGGCGGGGTGGGCGAATGCCTTCAATCCGGCGGAAAGGCTGCGCGCGAGGCTCGCCGCCTGCGTCGCGAGGGGGCCGAGCGGGTGACTCCGATACTGAGCTTCGATCCGCGCGGCGTGGAGGCTTCCCTGCGCAGGCTGCGGCGGGACAGCCCGCCGAAGATGATCCGCACCGACCATGACATCATGGCGAAGACGGACAAGGCCGAGCAGCGGAGCGAACTGCTGCATATGGACCTTGAGAAACAAGGCACGATCTTCAACACATTGGCAGGGGCGACCGGACTTCTCGCCACCATCCGCAGGAAAGGCTGACCAATGCCCCACGATCACGCGCACACGCACAAGCCGCCGGCCGACCTTGGCCCTGCCTTCCGCTGGGCGGTGGGGCTGAACACCGCCTATGTGCTGGTCGAGGCGACGGCCGGGTTCCTGACCGGCTCGCTGGCGCTGATCGCCGACGCCGCGCACAATCTGACCGATGTCGCGGGCCTTCTGATCGCCTGGGCGGCGGCGGTGCTGGCCAGGCGCGCCGGCAACGCCGCCTATACCTTCGGCTATGGCCGCGCCACGATCCTGGCCGCGATGCTGAACGCGACCGCCATCCTGATCGGCGTCGTGCTGGTGGTGTGGGAGGCGGCGCAAAGGTTCCAGTCCACGGTCGAGGTGCCGGGGCAGACGATCCTGCTGGTGGCTCTGGTCGGCATCGCGGTGAACCTCGGATCGGCGCTGTTGTTCATGAAATCGCAAAAGGACGACCTGAACGCCAAGGGCGCCTATCTGCACATGGCGGCCGATGCGGCGGTGTCGGTCTCTGTGGTGCTGGCCGCGTGCGGAATCATGCTGACCGGCTGGCATTGGCTGGACCCGGCGGTGGCAATCGCGGTCAGCGTGCTGATCGCCTGGACGGCCTGGGGCCTGCTCGGCGACGCGATGCGGCTGGAACTGGACGGGGTGCCCGAGGCGATCGACCGCCAAGCCGTGGCCGACTGGCTGGGGGCCCAGGAGGGGGTCAGCAATGTCCATGACCTGCACATCTGGGCACTGTCCACCACCCGCGCGGCGCTGGCCGTGCATCTTGTGTGGGACGGGACCGACGCGGATGCCTTCCTGGACCGTATAACCGACGATCTGGAACATGACTTCGGCATCGCCCATGCCACCGTGCAACTGGAACGCGCACCTTGCGAACGGGCGGGGGCCTGCCTGGCGGCCTGAAAGGGCGCGTGTCGGGGGGGCGGGAACCTGGGCGCGAAGGATTGCCGGAAAGCCCGTGCAGGTCCGGTCATGACAAGGGATGTGCCACACCGCTTCGGGCACGTCTGGGGGGCGGCGTCGGTGCGGCCATCGCTGCCGAACCTTCCTTGCCCCCCGGATCGACCGGCGATGACCGGGCGGCGGGGGCTGCCTAGCTGTGAGTTCTCATCATGTTGTTCACCCTTGCGAGGGGGCGACGTGCCGTTGAGAGCGGAGTGTGGTCGTGATCGGTTGAACCAGTCAAGCCAGCGGGGCAGGTCTGCGTTTCGCGCTGCGGAAGAGGGATGCGCGAGGCCATAGGCCCATTCGCGCAGCAGGG
>JBKBRG010000289.1:0-4098 GCA_046292325.1 Tabrizicola sp. | reverse complement strand
GCTGGCCGAGGATCTGGCCGAAGCCGCAGCGCTGGCCGGCATCACCCCCGAACGGCTCTGCGCGCTTCACACGGGCGCCGACTGGCGCGTGGCGATGTTCGGCTTCGCCCCCGGGTTCGCCTATCTGTCGGGCTGTCCCGACGCGCTCGCCGTCCCGCGCCGCGCCGCGCCACGCCCGCCATGCCCGCCCGGCAGCGTGATGATCGCGGCCGGCCAGTCGCTGATCGCCCCCACGCCGATGCCGACCGGATGGTATGTGATCGGGCGCACGCCGCTGGCGACCTTCCGCCCCGAGGCCGCCGATCCCTTTCCGCTTTCGGTGGGCGATGCCGTCACCTTCGAGCCGGTCGATGCCGCGGCCTTTGCCGCCCTGAGCCGGCGGGCGGCGGCGGGCGAATTCGTGGCGGCCCCGGCATGACGGCGCTGCGGGTGATCGCGGCCGGACCGGGGGTGACGGTGCAGGACACCGGGCGCCATGGCTTCCAGCGCTATGGCGTGACGCCGGCGGGACCGATGGACAGCCTGGCGCACGGGCTGGCCAATGCGCTGCTGGGCAATCCGCCGGCCGCGGCGGCGATCGAGGTCTCGCTGGGCGGACTGACGGTGCAGGCCGAGGGCGGGCCGGCGACCGTGGCCGTGGTCGGCGGCGCCTTCGACATCCGCCGCAATGACGGCGCGAACCTCGGGCCCGCCCTTCGCGTCACGCTGACGGCCGGCGACCGTCTGGTGCTGCGCGCGGGGGCGGCCGGGGCCTTTGCCACGCTGGCGGTTGCGGGGGGCATCGCCGTGCCGCCGGTCCTGGGCAGCCGGTCCACCCACGCGCGCTCGGGGCTGGGGGGCTGCGGCGGGCGCGGCCTGCAACCGGGCGATCTGCTGCCGGTCGGCCCGGCCCCGATGCGGGCGCCCGCCGACCTGACCGGGCTGGCGGCGCCCGACCCCGGCTCCGGCCCGATCCGCGTGATGCCGGGGCCGCAGGCGCACCGGTTCCGCGACGATGCGCTGGCGATCCTGGCGGGCACCGACTGGCGCCTGTCGCCGCGGTCCGACCGCATGGCGCTGCTGCTGGAAGGGGCCTGCCTGCCGCATGCCGGGGGGCATGACATCGTGTCGGACGGGGTGGTGATGGGGGCGATCCAGGTGCCGGGCGACGGCCTGCCGCGCCTCCTGATGGCCGACCGGCAATCGACCGGCGGCTATCCCAAGATCGCCTGCGTGATCCAGGCCGATCTGCCGCGGCTGGCGCAGGTGCGGGCGGGCGACCCGCTGCGGCTGGCCCTGACCGACCGGGCAGGGGCCGCCCGCGCGCGCGCCGACCTGCGGGCAAGGGCCGACGCCTGGCTGCGCGCCGCACATCAGCCGCGGTTGAGCTCGGGCTACCTGCTGGCGACCAATCTGGTCAGCGGCGTCGTGGACGCGCGGGCCAGCTGATCTTCGCTGCGTCCTGTGCCGCCGAAGTGGCAAGGAACGCCTGCCAATCCTCGAGGAACCGGTTACGCCTCGGTCCGTCGGCTTGGGTGAGCAGGTCCCGCCATGGACGGATCGGAAAAACTGCGCGCAGCAGATCAAGTCGGCCGCGGCGGACCGCCCCACAGCCGCATCCTGCGCGGTCCGTGGCACGAGGTGGACAGCCGTCGTGACCAGAGCCTGCCCCTCGACCTAGAAGAGGCAGGTTCCGAGCCCTGGCGATCCACGCCTCAGCAGGGTGGTGCGGGGCACCGCCAGCCCCACCGCCACGTCGATCCGCCCGTCCGCGCGCACCGGCAGCCCCTCGGCCACCAGCTGCGAGATGCGCCCCTTGGTCAGCCCGACGCGGGCGGCGAAGGCGGTCTTGGTCTCGTGGCTGTCGAGTTTAGTCATTTCCGCCCCCTGACGCTGGCGGGGTCATGCGCTGCGCGTCCCCACATACGGATCGGCCCGGGAGGAACCACCGCTTTCCCGATCCTTCCGGCTTGACCCCGCCTCGGGCGGGCGCGCCCGGCACCTCGGGTGACGCACCGGTGACGCAAGGATGACGCGATTTCGGGCTTAAGCCGTTGAAAGTGTTGAGATGACGCACTTGCCCCGGCAACCTTTCCATACAGGGGGAAAGTGATGGTGGTTGGGGAGAAGGTTTCCCCCCTTATCGAAATATCCGAGCCGAAGTGCGTCATCTCAACACTCTCAATGGGTTAGGGGCCAAAACGCCGGTTTGGTGCGTCACCAGTGCGTCACCGAGATGCCGATGAAGAACCGCCCCTCCTTCGTGCGCTTGTGCTGGATCCCGGCCACGCGAGCCAGGACGCGCTGGACGAAGCCGTTGATGGCGGGCAGCTTTTCGGGCTTGTAGCCCTCGGCCAGCGCCCAGTTCTGGAAGCGCAGATGCGCATCGCGTGTGGCCAGCATCGGCCCGCCGTTCACGATGGGCACGACCGACACGCAGGCGTCGATCCATGCGGCGATGGGATCCTCGCTCAGCACCCATTCGAGGAGGGCGTCGTGACAGCCCTGCGGGATGGCGAAGTTGCGCTGGCGGATCAGCCGCGCCGCGCCCTCGACCGCCCATGCCAGCAGCAGGTCCGGTTCCTCGGCGGCGATGCGCTTGCCGATGTTCTCGATGCGCTCCTCCAGCGGGATCGAGCGGGTGAAGGGGATCAGCAGCAGGCGGCGCTGCACGCCCCGGTCCACGCCGCCCTTGAAGCTGGGCAGCTGGTTCGCGGCGAAGAGGTTCTGCGCGACGGAGCGGAACTCGACCCGGCTCTTGTAGACGTCGCGCCCCTCGATGGGATCGCCGGTGACCACGGCCTTGAAGGTGTCCGACGCGATGGCCTCGGGCGAGAGCTCGTCGGAGGCGTTCAGCAGCTTGCCCACCAGCCCGATCACATGCCGCTCGTCGCCCATCTTCGAGGCGGGGACCGAGCAGATCGCGCTGGCGGGCAGGAGGCCGCGCGCCAGTTCGAGCACCTGGCTCTTGCCGTTCTCGGCGGTCTTGCCGTGCAGCACCACCGCGCGTGGCTGCATCAGCCGGGTGGCGTAGCCGAGCGCCGCCGAGCCGCAGACCTCCGCGAGCAGGGCGCATTTGGCCTCGGCCTCGGGGTCGCCCTTGAAGCTGCCGTTCAGCAGCCTCGCCAGCAGCGAGCCTGCGGGCGGGGTGCCGGAGGCGCCAAGCTGCCAGCAGCCGGGCAGGGTGTGGCGGCAGCGATGCTGGCGGTGATGGGGTTCGAGGCGCGGCGTTCCCTCCGCGTCGAAGCGGATGAAGCCCGAGGCGCAGTTGATCCCCGCGGGAGGGGCGTCGAAATAACCCGGCTCGGCGCAGAGCGCGGCGCATTCGTTCAGGACCGAGTTGACGCGGGTCTTGGTCAGCTTGACGTTCGAGGGCTCGCCCGCGGGGGTCTCGAACCCGGCGCCGTCATAGGCATGGACCGGCAGGCGCAGTTCGTGGTCGGGGATGGCTTCCCAATGGGTGCCGCCATAGCGCCAGAATTCCCCATCGGCATGGACGATGCGGCCATGGCGTTCGGTCAGATCCTCGCGGACCCGTTTCGCGATCTCCACGTCCGAACCGATGAAGAGCCGCTTGCACCCGGTATCCGCCTCCTCGGCGCGGAAGGGTTCGGCGGTGGCGATGAGGTTGCGCACGGCCGCCTCGCCCTCGCGGACCAGCACATCGTTGAAGTCCTGCTCCTCGGGCGGGGTGGCGATCAGCACGGTCATGCCGCGGTGCGCAAGCTGGCTCGCGGCGCGGGCCATCTGGCCCTCGGCCTTGCTGCCGGGCAGGTCGCCGTCGCGGGCCACGATCACCGTGGCGTTCGCGGGCACGGGCGCGCGGCCGATGTTCGAGATGCCGAGGCAGGCCCAGGTCTCCTGTCCGGTCGCCTGCCAGACCGAGAGCGCGGTCTCGACGCCCTCGCAGAGGATCAGCGGTTCCCGGCCGGGAAGGCGCACGGCGGCGCGTTCGGCCCAGCCTTCGACGGCCTTGTTGGTGCGCTTGACCACCTTCACCGGGGCCTTGCGCCCCTCGGCCGTCAGATAGACCTGCTGCAGCGCCAGCACCTCGCCCGCCGCGTCGGTGGCGAGCGCGACCATGGCCCCGAACTGGCGGTAGGCGTATTGGCGATAGCG
>JBKBRG010000288.1:0-4109 GCA_046292325.1 Tabrizicola sp. | reverse complement strand
TGGATCTCGGTCCCATCCGGCGCGATGATCGAATGGCAGGCCTTGCACTTCTTGAATTCCGCCTCGCCCGCTGCCGGGTCGCCAGCGAAGGCAGGGGCCGCGAGCGACGCGACGGTCAGGCCAAGCAGGATGAACTTCGTCATGGTGTCCTCATGTGTCCCGGAGCGCCCTTGCCTGGCGACTCCACGGCCGGAACATGGGGCCTGCCGTGCCTGATATGCAATAGCATCATGGTGCTATGCGACATCCTGTGCCGCGCAACGGCCCTGAAAGCGGCGCGGAAAGGTGGCCATCAGCGCCGCGTCGAGGTCGGCCATGGTCACGGGAAGGCCCAGGTCGACAAGGCTGGTCACGCCATGATCGCGGATGCCGCAGGGCACGATCCCGTCGAAGTGCGACAGGTCCGGTTCCACGTTGATCGAGATGCCGTGAAAGCTGACCCAGCGGCGCAGCTTGATGCCGATGGCGGCGATCTTGTCCTCGTGCGGGCTGCCGTCCGGGTTCGGCGCCTTGTCGGGCCGGGTGACCCAGACCCCGACCCGGCCGGGGCGGATCTCGCCCTTCACGTTGAATTCGGCCAGCGTGTCGATGACCCAGCGTTCCAGCTCGCGCACGAAGCAGCGCACGTCCTGCCCGCGCGCCTTCACGTCAAGCATGGTGTAGATCACGCGCTGACCCGGGCCATGGTAGGTGTATTGCCCGCCGCGACCGACCGGAAAGACGGGGAATCGCCCGGGTTCGATCAGGTCGGCCGGCCTGGCCGAGGTCCCGGCGGTGTAGAGCGGCGGATGCTCCAGCAGCCAGATCGCCTCGCCCGCGGTCCCGGCATTCATCGCGGCGACATGGGCCTCCATCGCCGCGAGGGTCTCGGGGTAGGGGGCCAGGCCGGGAATATGGATCCAGTCGACCATGCGTGGCCTCCTTTCGCTCGATTGCGGGGGAATTCCCGACATCTCATACGCCGAACCCGCGGCAGGTTGGTAGGCGCAATGACATTGACTCGACGCGATGTGATGAAGGCAGGGATCCATGCAACCGCCGTGCTCGCGACCACGGTTGGCCTCTTCCCGATCCCGCCCGTCTCGACGCCCGCCCGGGCCGAGAGCAAGGATTTCATTGCCGGCGCCATCATCGGCGGTCCGATCGGCGGGGCGGTTGCCAACGAGAGCAACAGGAAGAAGCGGCGGACGACCGCCGCGGACCAGGACCGGGTTCAGGAAGCCCTCGATCGTTTCCGCCCGGCGCGAGGAAGACCGTGGGGCGCAGTCCGTGCTGGACCGTTTCGGCCACAATACCGAAGCGCCGGATCGGGCGATCATGACCACCGGGGCGCAGGCGGCGATCATGGCGGCTCGACTGCCGTTGATGCTGTTTTCCGGCAACTGACCGGCCGTGCGACGGCGGGATGAAAATGCCCCTTTTCATCCCGCGCGCCAGTCGCTAGATAGCGGGCGTCCGGACTGGGCCCGCACGCGGATGTGGCGGAATTGGTAGACGCGCAGCGTTGAGGTCGCTGTTCCTTAACCGGAGTGAAAGTTCGAGTCTTTTCATCCGCACCAGGGTCCGCCGGACGAAGCCGAGGGCGTGGGGGAGACCCCGCGCCCTTTGCCTTTCCGGCCCCGTCGATCGGCGGGCGGGCTGCCTTATCTTGCATCCTCCGCAGGCGGATTGGCTGTCTGGCGGTCCGGATCTGGACGTTTTTCCTTCTGCGGCGCAAACGGGCCCAAACAGGTCGCGAAAGTGCCGATCGAGGTCGAAAATGTGCGTTGCATTGGGGGGCACCTTTCGCTTTAGTCGAAAACTGACAGAGGGCGACAAGCCCCGGAACCATCAGGGAGACACGGGTGACGCAAGAGCCCCGCAACGACGCGTTCGTCGCTTTTGAACACGTTCAGAAAAGCTATGATGGCGTGACTCTGGTCGTGAAGGACCTGAATCTGAGCATCGGCAAGGGCGAGTTCCTGACCATGCTGGGGCCCTCCGGTTCGGGCAAGACGACCTGCCTGATGATGCTGGCCGGGTTCGAGACCGCGACGCATGGCGAGATCCGGCTGGACGGGCGCCCGATCAACCAGGTTCCGCCGCACAAGCGCGGGATCGGGATGGTGTTCCAGAACTATGCGCTGTTCCCGCACATGACGGTCGGCGAGAACCTGGCCTTTCCGCTGGAGGTCCGCGGCATGGGCAAGGACGAGCGCGAGGTGAAGATCAGGCGCGCGCTGGACATGGTGCAGATGGGGCCCTACGCCAACCGCCGCCCCGCGCAGCTGTCGGGCGGCCAGCAGCAGCGGATCGCGCTGGCGCGTGCGCTGGTCTTCGACCCCAAGCTTGTCCTGATGGACGAACCCCTTGGCGCGCTGGACAAGCAGCTGCGCGAACACATGCAGTTCGAGATCAAGCACCTGCACGAAAACCTTGGCATCACGGTGGTTTACGTCACGCACGACCAGGGTGAGGCCCTGACGATGTCGGACCGCGTGGCCGTGTTCAACGACGGCCGCATCCAGCAGCTTGCCCCGCCCGCCGACCTTTACGAGCGCCCGGAAAACAGCTTCGTGGCCCAGTTCATCGGCGAGAACAACAAGCTGCCCGGCACCATCGAGGAGCTTTCCGGCGACAAGGCGCTTGTCCGGCTGGCCACGGGCGAGCTGATCGACGCGACCGCGGTCAACGTCAAGCAGAAGGGCGACAAGACGCTGGTCTCGATCCGGCCGGAACGGGTCGAGTTCAAGCCCGAGATGATGCCTGCGGGCGCCCATACCATCGATGCCGAGGTGGTCGAGATCATCTACATGGGCGACATCCTGCGCGCGGTGCTCAAGGTCGCGGGGTCGGACGGCTTCGTGATGAAGATGCGCAACACGCTGGGGCAGACCAGGCTGACCCCCGGCCAGAAGATCAAGGTGGGCTGGCATCCCCAGGATGCCCGCGCGCTCGACCCCTGATGCCGGGCGGGGGCGGCTGTCCCCGGTCGGAAAAGAGCAAATGACCTGCGTTCAACAATGGGAGCTAGCGAATGAAGAAGACACTCATCCTGACAACCGCCCTGATCAGCGTCGGCTTTGCCGCCAGGGCCGACGTGACCGTCATGTCGTGGGGGGGCGCCTATGGCGCGGCCCAGACCGAGGCGCATGTGAAGCCCTGGTCGGCGGCGACCGGCAATGCCGCGATCATGGTTGACAGCGACAACCCGGCCCCGGCGATCAAGGCGATGGTGGAAGCCGGGAACGTCACCGTCGATGTCGCCTCGGTCGAATATGCCGATGCGATCCGGCTGTGCGACGAAGGCATCCTCGAGCCGATCGATGCCGCGTCGCTGCCGCCCGCGCCCGACGGCACCCCGGCGACCGAGGACTTCCTGCCCGGTGCGATCACCGAATGCGGCGTCTCGACCGACATCTGGTCGAACGTCTTTGCCTACGACACCACCAAGTTCACCGGCGAGGTGCCGACGACGGCCGCCGACTTCTTCAACCTCGAGAAGTTCCCCGGCAAGCGCGGCCTGAAGAAGGGGGCGAAGGCGGTCCTCGAATTTGCCCTGCTGGGAGACGGCGTTCCGGCGGCCGAGGTCTACGACGTTCTGAGCACGCCCGAAGGCGTGGACCGCGCCTTCGCCAAGCTGGACACGATCAAGGCCGAAACCGTCTGGTGGGAAGCCGGTGCCCAGCCGCCGCAACTGCTGGCTGACGGCGAGGTCGTGATGACCACCGCCTACAACGGCCGGATCTTCGCCGCCGCGATGGACGAGGGCAAGCCCTTCAAGATCGTCTGGGACGGCCAGATCTATGAAAACGAGATGTATGTCGTGCCGAAGGGTGCGCCGAACAAGGATCTGGCGATGGACTTCATCCGCTATGCGACCTCGACCGAAGGTCTGCGCGCGCAGGCGCAGCAGATCTCGTATGGGCCGGCGCGGAAGTCGGCCTTTGCGGAAGAGCTGATCTTCAAGGACGGCAAGACCGTCATGGCCCCCCATCTGCCGACCGCCCCGGAAAACCTGGTCAACGCGCTGGAAACCTCGGCGGAATTCTGGGTCGATCATGACGCGGAACTGAACGAGCGCTTCCAGGCCTGGCTTTCCCAGTAATCACGACCCGGCCGGGCGCAAT
>JBKBRG010000287.1:0-4140 GCA_046292325.1 Tabrizicola sp. | reverse complement strand
CACGATCCGGGTTGCCGGCCGCAGCCTCGCCCAGGTCCAGGCCGACCTCGCCCAGCGCCTTGCCCCCGGCTTTGCCACCACGCCGACCGTCTATGTGTCGATGAGCGCCCTGGCCGAGCGCCCAGCCTCGACCCCCGCGGCGGCCCGCACCATTGCCATCTATGTCCTCGGCGCCGCCAACACGCCCGGCAAGGTCGAGGTCGCGCCCGGCGCCACCTTCCTTCAGGCCCTCGCCCAGGCCGGCGGGGCCTCGCCCTTCGCCGCCAAGAAGCGGATCCAGTTGCGCCGCGTGGACAAGTCGGGGGTCGAACGGGTCTACAAGCTGGACCTCGAGGCCATCGAGAACGGCGCTTCGGGCGGCAGCACCCGCCTGATGAACGGCGACGTGATCGTGATCCCGCAGCGCAAGCTGTTCGAGTAAGCCCGCATGCGCCGCTCTGGCCACCTTGTCGGGGGTCTCTGTGCCCTTGGGGTTCCGTTCCTGCCCGGCGCGGCGCTGGCGCAGGAGGGCGGCGTTCTGCTGACCTTCGGGATCGAGAACCGGCTCGAGATCAGCCGCAACGCCGACCTCGCGGTTCCGGCCGAGGGCACCGAGATCGCGGATGTGACGCTCCTGTCCTTCGGCCTGGTCAGTGAAACCGCGCTGGACCGGCTGAGCTTCGGTGTGACCGGGGGCCTGATCGCGCGGACGGACGACGACGGCAGCGAGGTGGATTTCGGCCGCGGGGCCCTGACGTTCGCCTATCACCGCGAGGTGCCTGCGGCGGTGCTGGATCTTGCGGCCGAGTTCCGGTCGGACGATGCCGATGCCTTTGGCGACGATCTCGGCGACATCGGCGCCTCTGGCACGCGCAGCGATCTGTCGCTTTCGGCGCGGATCGAGACCGGGCGGACCTCGACCGTCGGCCTGGCCTTCGGACTGGCCTATGACCGGACCGACTATCAGGACACCACCGACCCGGACCTCTTCGATACCGAGGAATGGCGTGGCGACATCGCCGCGATCCTGCGCTTCTCGGAAATCGCGACCGGACGGGTCGGCGTTCGCTATCGCCACCGTGAGGAAGACGACCTCGGCACCACCACGACCGATGAGACCACCGTGTTCACGGGGCTCGACTACGCGATCAGCGAACGTGCCGACCTGTCGGTCGAACTGGGCTACACGCAGACCGAAACCGAGGAATCGGGCATCATCACCCGCGATCGCGGCCCGGAGGCCAGTGTCCGGCTGTCCTACGACATGCCGGTCGGCACCGCCTATGCGCTGCTCAGCGTGGCGACCGATGCCGACGAAGGCCAGCGTGAAACCTTCGAGATCGGCCGCGCGCTGGAGACCGGGCGCGACACCCTGTCCGCCCGGCTGGGGGTGACCCACGGCGACGAGACCGGGACCGACCTGATCGGCGGCCTGGAATGGACGCGCGCGCTGCCCGATGGCAGCTTCGGGGTCTCGCTTGAACGCCGCGTCAGTTATGATGCCGATACCGACGAGCGGGTGGCGGATTCGATCTTCACCCTGAACTGGGCGAAGAACCTGAATGAAACCACGACGCTGCTGTTCGACGCGACCTACGAGCTGAGCGATGCCCCCTCCGAGCGCATCGAGCAGGTGGCGCTGGACGCGGGCTTCTCCCATGCCCTGACTGCGGATTGGGACCTGACGGGCGGGGTCGGCTATACGGTGCGCAACGATGCCGATGGCCGGGCGGAATCGCCGCGGCTGTTCGTGGCGCTCAGCCGGGACTTCCAGTTCAGGCCCTGACCGACGCCCGGGGCAAGGCCCCACGCAATCCTGTTACCGGCCCGGCACGCGCCGTCATGACCCCGCAACCGCCGGCGCGCCGCGAGCTCTGCCGCGATCAGATCACGGCTGGCGGGGATCCAGGCTGGTTTCCATCGGCTTTCGGTTTCCCGGCCAGGCTGCGCAGGGCATGTCCCAGAAGGTCGCGCAGGAAATGCGGCGGGCCGGGCGGGAGCTTCGGCTGCACCAGCCGCCGCGCCCGCAGGATCAGGGCGCCGGCCAGATGCGCAAGCGTCGCCAGGACCGCGTGACCGGTGCCGCCAGCCTTGCGGAAATAGTGCCAGCGGCTGTCGAACCAGTAGCCCGGCACCCGCTTCCACCCCTTCATGCCGGTCGAGACCGATCCGATATGTTCCACCCGGCTTTCCCGCACGAAATGCGTGGGCCAGCCGGCCTCGGCCGCGCGGCGGCAAAGGTCGGTTTCCTCGAAATAGAGGAAGAAGGTTTCGTCGAAGATCCCGACTTCGCGGATCACCGCCTCGCGCAGCATCATGCTGGCGCCTGCCAGCCAGTCCACCGGCCCCGATTGCTCGGGAACGCCGATGGCCACCTTTCGGTGGCGCAAGAGCCGCGAGATCAGCCCGGTCCGCGCCGCGCCCTCGAACTCCGAGGCGACGGAGGGGAAGCGGAAACAGGTCACATGCGGCTCTCCGTCCGGGCCATGGATGTAGCTGCCAGCGATGCCGACCTTCGGGTGGGTTTCCAGATAGTCCAGCAGCAGACGGATCGCGTCCGGGGCCGGAAAGGCGTCCGAGTTCAGGATATAGACATAGTCGGGCCGCACCCCGCCGGGCAGGCCCAGGCGGATGCCGACGTTGTTGCCCGCGCCAAAGCCGCCATTGCGGCCCGACTGCACCACCCGGAACCGCGGGCGATCCTTCAGGGCGGCGCTCATCTTCTCGAACGAGCCGTCGCCGGAATCATTGTCCACCACGATGATCCCGCCGGCGATCCCCGCCATGGCGACCTCGGCACTGTCGGCCGCGCGCAGGGTCATGTCCGCCGTGCGCCAGTTCAAGAGCACGGTCAGGACGGTCGGGCCATCCGGCGTCTCCGTGGTCATTGCCCCTGCCCTCCCCTGCGCGCCTTCAGCGCGGTCACGGTCAGCGACGGCAGCACCAGCGCGCAGTCCAGGTAACGCCGCGCCAGCCGGCGCGGGTTCGACAGCATCCGCCACAGCCATTCCATCGCGATCTTGCGCACCCAGACCGGGGCGCGGGTCTGGTGGCCCGCGATGAAGTCGAGCCCCGCGCCGATCGACAGGAACCCCAGCCCCGGCTGCCGGGCCAGGCCCCGCGCCGCCAGAACCTCCTGCTTCGGCGCGCCCAGCGCCAGCAGGCAGATGCGGGCACCCGAGGCCGCCACCTGGTCGATCAGCGCATCCGCCGCGGCACTTTCAGGGTCGAACCCGTAGGGTGGCGCCAGGCAGGCCACGACCTTCAGCCCCGGATGATCGGCCTGCAATCGCTCGGCCGCCGCGCGCAACACCGGCTCGGTGGACCCGAGGAAGGCCAGGGGCACCCCGAGCCGCGCCGCCATCGCCGCGACCGGCGCGATCAGCTCGGACCCAGGCACCAGCGCCACGTCGCGCCGCCCCGACAGCCGCGCCATCCAGACGATGGGATTGCCGTCCGCGACCACATGGCTGTGCGCCTGATAGGCCGCGCGGAAGGTCGGGTTCCGCCGCAGCTTGACCACATGGTCAAGGTTCAGCGTCGCCACCGCAAAGCCCTGCCCCCTGGCCAGGCAGGCCTCCATGTCGGCCAGAAGCGCCGCCTCGGTCGGGAAGTTGACCAGCGACAGGGCATCCAGCCCCGAAGCCCCGGAACCCGCCTGCCCCTCGCGCACCATTGACACTCCCGCCATCCTCTCGCCACACAGCTCTGGCACCTGTCCCGACGGACAGGCGATTGTCCATTCGCCGTCAAGCAGATAGTCTGAATCGCATCGGGATTTACAGGGTTTTTCGTGGCATTCGCGCAAGGATCATTGAGCAGGCGGAACGATCCCGCACGGTCGGCCGGATTGTTGCCGGTTTCCTTCAGCATCGTCGTGCCAACCTTCCGGCGCGAGGCCTATCTGCCGCCGCTGTTCGCCGCCGTCGCCCGGCAGCGCGCGGCGATTCCCGAAACCGTCGAGCTTCTCCTGATCGACAACTCGCCCGAGGCCTCGGCCCGATCTGCAGGCGCTGCCGCCCCCGAATTCGTCCGCTATTTCCATGAGCCCCGCACCGGCGTTGCCCGCGCCCGCAACCGGGGCGTGGCCGAGGCGCGGGGCAGCCATGTGATCTTCCTCGACGACGACGAGACCCCCGCCCCCGGCTGGCTGGCGGCCTT
>JBKBRG010000286.1:0-4157 GCA_046292325.1 Tabrizicola sp. | reverse complement strand
CTCGCAGAGCGCCACGGCGAAGCTCGCGTAGTAGAGATACTCGGTCGTCTTGACCTTGCCGCCCCCGCCGCCCTTGCCGCCGCCTTGCGTGGTGGTCTTCGTCTCCTCGCGGAAATCGGTCGCCCAGATGATGTTGCCGCCCATCCGCATCCGGCCATAGAGCCGTGGGACGACCGCGCCTTCGGTGGCCGAGGTGATGCGCAGCGTGTCGGGCCGCGCGCCCTCGATGCGCTGCGTGGGCGCCAGCGACGAGATGATCCAGCTGTCGACGACCGAGCCGATGCTGGAGCCGATGAAGCCGCCGATGGTCGCGGCGCTGACACCGAGGATCGCGCCGCCGATCGAACCGCCAATGGCTGCGCCAGCGGCACCGAGAACGAGGGTGGCCATGTTCGGGTCTCAGTGTTGCGGAAACAGGAAGGCGAAGGCGATGCGTCGCCGCCAGGATGGAGTGAGCGGTTCCTCGATCACGCCGAGCCGCTCGTAGGCGTGGAGGAAGGTGTCGGGCCCCGTGAGGATCCCGACATGCTTGGCGATGGCCCGGGGCTTCATGCGGAAGAGGACCAGCGCGCCCGGACCTGCCTCGGCAGGCGACACCTCGATCATCATCCGTCGCGCGCCCTCGGCGAGAACCTCGCGCGGACCGGTTTCGCCCCAGTCGCGGCTGTAGGGCGGGATCGCGAACGGCTCGGGGCCGACGACCTCGCGCCAGACGCCCCGGGCCAACCCGAGGCAGTCGCAACCGACGCCCCGAAGGCTGGCCTGGTCGTGGTACGGCGTGCCGAGCCAGGACCGCGCGATGGCGATGACGCGGGTGGGATCGGCGGAGGTCACAACACCGATCCCTCGTGCCCGCCATCCTTCGTGGCGTAGCGGAGAACCGCGTCCTGGCCGGGGATGTGCGGGAAACCCCGGAAGTTGGCGGTGTTCGCGAACTTCGCCGCGCATGTCTCCATGCGCTTGTCGCAGCCCGCGCGGATGGTGAAGGCGTCGCCCTCGGCGATCGCGCGCACCGGCGCTTCGAGCAGCGTGAGCACGGCGATGCCGTCGGTGGCGTCGTGGCCCAGCACCTCGGTGCGCCGCCCCGCGTTCGCGCCGCTCGTCCACTCGATGGTGCCGAAGGTGAACCAGCCGGAAGCGAACCCGCCGAGCCCCGAGGCGGTGAAGGCTCGGTCGCGCAGAAGGTCGATCACGGCGCCCGTGCCCTTGAACGCCGGATCCTCGAGATCGACGCCGCACCGCGCGTCCCCGAGAGCGGCGTCGCAGGTCGCCTGGAAGGTCCGCCCGACCGTCTGGCCCAGCACATGCGCGAGCGAGCGGACCTCCGCGACAAACGCCAGCCGCCCGCGCCGGATCTGGCCGATGGCCCCGCGCCGCATCAGCACGCGCTGGCCTGTGTCGGCCCAGTTCACCCGCCAGACCTCGACCTCCGCATTGTCCCAGCGGCCGTCGAGGATGTCGGTCTCGGAGATGCGGTCCGAGGTCAGCACGCCCTCGGCGTCCTGCGCATCGACCGAGAGGTCCGAGCCCGAGCGGACCTCGGAGGCCGTGAGCCCGCTATCGGGTTCGAAGTCTGTGCCCTCGAAGCTGAGCGTCCGGTCGTGATCGGTGAAGCCGAAGGTGATGCCATCGGCCCGCGTGATCCGCCAGCACCAGGCGAGCGTCGTCGTGCCGTCGTCGAGATGGGCCTGCAAGCCGGGCGAGAGGGATTTCATCGGCAGGTTCCCGTCATGCGGTCGTCGAGATCGGCAATCCAGACCGCCCAGTCCGGCGGCACAGTATCCACGGCCTCGGCAGGAGGCCGGGCGAGCCGCGCCTCGGCATAGGAAGCACAGCCCGCGTCACCAGCGCCCATCGTTGCGGCGCAGCCGGTCAGCGGGATCGCCAGCGCGGCGGCCGTCGCGAACCGCCGCGCGACCCCGCTCCACCTTTTCGATCGTCTCTTCCATCGCATCGCGTTCCGCCTCCCGTTTGCCAGCGTGCTCCCCTTCCACGCGCCCCCAGACCCGGCCGAGGACGACGCCCCCGACTGTGCCCAGAGCCGCGACCAGCCAGATCAGGAGATCAGCCATCGTCTCGCTCCCCGCGCGCGGCGGCGACGCAGAGGGCGACGACAAAGACGCCGAGACAGCCGCCCACGACCAGACCCGCGAGAAACTCAAGCATCGCCGCGGAACCCACGCTCGATCCGGTCACGCAGACCGATCAGGCCCAGACCGAGGAACATCAGTCCCGCGGGCGAGGCATCGCCAGAGCCGGCAAGCAGCGCGACGAGCCGGGACAGTTCCCCGAGCGGCCCGGTGGAAGGCATTGCGAGGGAGGCGATGCCGGTGAGCATGGCGAGCAGACCCGCCCACCAGGTGAGCGAGTTGGGTCGGAAGTAGCGCATGAGTCAGGCCCTCCGGATCAGAGTGGAGAAGAAGGCGGCCAGCCGAACGAGCCAGCCGGACGGCGCGTCGGGCGCAGGATCGAAGACCGGTGGCCTCGGCAGCGGCGACCGCCGTAGCAGCTCCAGCGCCTCATCCTCGGTCAGTCGGCGGATCGGCCGCGAGAAGTCCACGCAGCCCGTGCGATCCACGGACCAAACCGGGATGGTTCCGCCGGGATAGCGGCCATGGCGGAACAGGTCGCGCTCGGCTTCGCGGCGGGGGATGATCGAGGCCGGTCGCCGCCAGTTCAGAAACGCGTCGGCAGCCGCAACGCGATTGCCGGCATTGAGGTGCCGGGTCAGCGCGGCGCGGGCGATGCCGCCGGTGTTGTAGTGGAAGCTGACCAGCGCATCGAACTCGTGCGGCGCCAATGGCACCTTCACGGTGCGCAAGACGGCGGCTTCGTAAGCAGCCAGGTCGGCCCGAAAGACCCGGAACGCCTCTCGGATCCCGGCATCGAGATCGGCGGGCATGCCGCGCGGCATGGTGGCCGGATCGGGCGACCCGGCCGCGGCCGTGTGGCCGATGCCGAAGGTCCAGACCTGTTTCACATCGAGATAGGGTCCGGGCACGAGTCCTTCGTGCCGGACGAGGGCCAGCAGGCCCCGGTCGGTCATGTGCATGGGATTACCGGAGGAGCGAGAGGATCAGGATCAGAGCCGCGACGACGAAGCCTACCGCCAAGCGGTGGCGGAAGGCCTGCCGAGGGTCGGCGGGGTCGCAGCGGAGAGAGCGCGCGAGGCGGAGAAGGTCATTCATCGCCGCCGCCTTCGTTGGCGCGGCGCAGGCGCGCGAGCAGCATCTCGATGAAGGCCGGTCCGAAGACGCCCACGAGATAGGCCGCCGAGCCCGCCGCCCCGCCCGCCGGGATCGCCTCGGGCGGCAGACCCATCCAGCTCGTGATCACGGCCATGGAGAGGCTGCCCATCCCGGCTGCGATCAACCCGCCGAGCAGGATATGCCGGAGCGCGTCGCGCAGGTGCATCTTCGTGGTCAGCGCGTTCGTGGCGCCGCCGAGTGCGCCCCAGGCGGCGAGGATCACCGCCGTCGAGGCCGCGAGTTCGCGCAGCACGGCGGCCACGAAGCTGCCGGTGTCGTTCATCGCCGGATCTCCAGAAGCGGAATGGAGGTGATCGAGCCGAGCCGCTCGAGGTCGAGCGTCACATCGAGCGCATCGGTGTCGAAGCGGACCGGCACGTCGAACTCGAAGCCCGCGGTAATCGCGACGCCAGCGCCCGGCGCGGTGCCGAAGGTCACGACGCCGGTCGTGGTGTCGACCGACCAGCCGGAGAGCTGCTCGACACCCGACAGCGCGATGCGCACGGTGCCCGCCACCGGCTTGGCGATGGTGCGCGTCCAGGATTGCGCGCCCGAGGAGTAGCGTTTGACCAGCTGGAAAGCGGTTATCGCGCCGTCTCCGGTGCCGATCGCCTGGTCGGTCGGCCCCGGCGTCTGCGACGGCAGGCTGGACTTGTGATCCGCCCAGTCCTTGAAGCGGAAGCCGTGCAGCCGCCCGTTGCGCGCCTCGAAGAAGGCGACGACGGCGGCGAGATCGTCGGCGCGGCGGATGCCGTAGGCGACATCGTAGCGGCGGCGCGAGTTGGCCCAGCTGGCGTTGCGCTCCTCGTCGCCCGAGGCGAGCTCGACGATCTGCGTCCGCCGCTCGGGCCCGCCGCGCGCGCCGCGACTGATGTTGTCGGGGAACCGGACCTCGTGAAACGCCATCAC
>JBKBRG010000285.1:1425-4160 GCA_046292325.1 Tabrizicola sp. | reverse complement strand
GGGCGCGGCTGAACTGCATGAAGCATTTCCTGTCCACCATCGACTATCCGAACAAGGATCCCGAAGTGGTGGGCACGCCCGATCCGCTGATCGTCGGCCGGGCGACGCAGGTTCTTGGCATGGGGCCGGCGATCTATGACGTGGCGACCCATCCGGCGATGCTGAAGCGCTGAGGCGCGGATCGGCGCCGGGGGTGGCCTTCACCCCTTGGCCTCGGCCCGTCCGGGGCCTACCTTGCGCAGCATGCTGCGCGCCGCCCTGTCCGCCCTTGCCGTGACCTCTGCCCTTCCTGTCGGGCCGGCAGCGGCGCATCCGCATGTCTGGATCGACACCGGGATCGAGGTGATCCTGAACGACCGGAACGAGGCAGTCGCGCTGCGGATCCGCTGGACCTATGACGAGCTCTATTCGCTCTATGTCGTCGGCGACATGGGGCTGGACGCGGACTGGGACGGCAAGCTGACGCCCGAGGAAGAGGCGCGGCTGTCCGGCTTTGACATGAAATGGGACGAGGGCTTTGCCGGCGACACTTACGCGCTTCTGGGCGAGGCGGCGCTGGACCTGTCGCGACCCGAGGAGTTCGGGGCAAGCTATGACGGCAAGCGGATCACATCGACCCATCTGCGCACCTTCGCAACCCCGGTGCCGGTCGGCGCGGTGCCGCTGATCGTGCAGGCCTATGATCCGGGCTATTACGTCGCCTATTCCATCCCCGAACCGGCGGTGGTGACGGGGGGCAGGGGCTGCACCGCGCAGACCTTCGTGCCCGACCTGACCGAGGCGCAGGCGGCGCTGATGGAGGCCCTGAAGGAATACACGCCCGATGTCGATGTCGAGGACGATTTTCCGGCCGTGGGCGCCCAGTTCGCCGAGGAAGTGCGGGTGACATTCGTCGCGCCCTGATGCTGGCCGGGCTGGTCCTGGTGCTGGTCCTGGGGGCTCTCTGGGCCTCGGGCGCGCTGGCGGGGCTGGCGGCCTGGCTTGAAGGCGCACAGCGGGCGGCGCAGGAGCGGCTGGCGGGCGCGATCCGGGCGCTGCGGGGGGGCGAGGCCGGGGCGCTGACGGCGTTCTGGGCGTTGTGCCTTGGCTATGGTCTGCTGCATGCGGCGGGTCCGGGGCACGGCAAGCTGGTGATCGGCGGCTATGGCCTTGCCCGGCGGGTGCCGGTGGCGCGGCTTGCGGGGCTGGCGCTGGTCTCGAGTCTTGCGCAGGCGGCGGTGGCGGTGGCGCTGGTCCATGGGCTGGTGGCGCTGCTGGGGCTGGGCCGGCAGGCGGTCGAGGCTGCGGCCGAGGGCTGGGTGACGCCGGTGGGCCATGCGATGATCGCGGGGCTGGGCCTCTGGCTGGTCTGGCGCGGGGTGCAGGGCCTCTGGCGGCAGATCGCCGTGCCGGGCGATGCTGACGGCCACCACGATCACCCCCACGATCATACCCACGATCACACCCGCGACCATCGGCACGGGCCGGGATGCACCCATGCCCATGCGCCGACGCTCGAGGCGGTGGAGCGCGTCGCCTCGTTCCGCGACGGGCTGGCGCTGGTGGCAGGGATCGCCTTGCGGCCCTGTTCCGGCGCCCTGTTCGTGCTGATCCTGACCTGGCAGCTGGGCATCGCGCTGGCCGGGATCGTCGGGGCCTTCGTCATGGGGCTCGGCACGGCGCTGGTGACGGTCGGGGCGGCGGTGCTGTCGGTCTGGGCGCGCGAGGGGGCGTTCCTCGGCCTGGGCAGCGGGCGCCTGGCACGGGCCTTGCCAATGGTGGAGCTGGCGGTCGGCGCGGCGATCGCGGCGGCGGCGCTGGGGCTTCTGGCCGGCAGCCTCTGACGCCGCACCGCGGCGGAAAGCCTGCCTTGTGCCCGCCGGGAGGCGCGGATAAGCCTGCGCCATGGCCATACGGATGTCCAGTTCAGCCCATGCGCGAGAGACGCTTGCGCTGGGGCTGCCCCTGATCGGCTCGCATCTGGCGCAGATGGCGCTGCATGTGACCGATACGGTCATGGTCGGCTGGTATGGGGTGGTCGCGCTGGCCTCGGTGGTGCTGGGGGCCTCGTCCTTCTTCATCGTCTTCGTCGTGGGATCGGGCTTTGCCAAGGCAGTGATGCCGATGGTCGCGGCGGCGCTGGGCCGCGAGGACGAGGCGCAGGTCCGGCGCGACACGCGGATGGGGATCTGGCTGTCGATCGCCTTCGGCCTGGTGGTCTATCCGGTGTTCTGGTGGTCCGAACCGATCCTGCGGGCGCTGGGGCAGGATCCGCAGGTCGCGGCCATCGCGCAGGACTACATGCGGATCGCGGGGCTGGGCATGGTGCCGGCGCTGGTGGTGACGGTTCTGCAAAGCTATCTGTCGGCGCTGCACCGGACGCAGGTCGTGCTCTGGGTGACGCTGGCGGCGGTGGCGGTCAACATCGCGGTCAACTGGGCGCTGATCTTCGGCAACTGGGGCCTGCCCGAGATGGGCGCGCGCGGGGCGGCGGTGGCCACGCTGGTGGTGCAGCTCGTCTCGCTGGTGGCGCTGGCGCTTTACGCGCATCTCCTGCCCGAACTGCGCCGGTTCCACCTGTTCCAGCGCTTCTGGCGGCCGGACTGGCCGGCGATGCGGCAGGTCTGGCGGCTGGGGCTGCCCATCGGGTTGACGGGGCTGGCCGAGGGCGGGCTGTTCCAGGCCTCGGCCCTGATGATGGGCTGGATCGGCACGGTGGAACTGGCCGCGCACGGCATCGCGCTGGAGGTTGCCGC
>JBKBRG010000285.1:0-1415 GCA_046292325.1 Tabrizicola sp. | reverse complement strand
CATGCTGCATGTCGGCCTGTCCAGCGCCGCGACGATCCGCGTCGCGCGGTTCGACGGGCAGGGCGATCGGGCAGAGCTGCGCCGGGCGGCAAAGGTGGCGGTGGTGATCTCGCTGGGCGTGGCGCTGGCCTCGATCACGCTGTTCCTGTCCGCACCCCGGCCGATCGTGGCGCTGTTCCTCGACCTGACCAAGCCGGAAAGCGCGGCGATCCTGGCCTATGGCACGGTGCTTCTCGGGGTGGCGGCCTTGTTCCAGCTGGCCGACGGGATGCAGGTCATGGCGCTGGGCCTGCTGCGCGGCGTGCAGGATACGCGGGTGCCGATGTGGCTGGCGGCGGTCAGCTACTGGCTGATCGGCATCCCGTGCAGCTATGTGCTGGCCTTCCCGATGAGCCATGGCGGCGTCGGCCTGTGGTTCGGGCTGGTCGTGGGCCTGGTCTGCGCCGCGGCAAGCCTGATGTGGCGGTTCTGGCGGCTGGCCCGCTAAGGGCGCCTCGGCGACGGCCCCCGTTCTCGCCGGCCCCGCGCCAGGGCGACGGGTCGCACGGGGAACTTCAGCGCCAGAGCGGCGCGAGACCGGCGAAGCGGCCCTGCACCTTGGACAAAAGCCGGTTGAGCCGCCCCGGATGCGGGATCGCGCCCGTGGCCAGCCGCTCCAGCGCCACTTCGGGCGGGCAGGGACGGCGAGAGACCGGATCCCAGTAGCGCGGATAGGCGATCAGCGCCGCATGGGCGAGCTGCACGAGGTCGGGCCGCGCCGTCCGCCGGTCCGGCACCGGGCCGAGATCGTGCGTCAGGCCCCAGCCCGCATAGAAGGGCGCGCCGAGACAGGTGACGGGCAGGCCGCGCAGCAGCGCCTCGAAGCCCAGAAGCGAGGTCATGGTCCAGACCTCCTGCACCTCGGCCAGCAGCGCCACGGGATCGGCCCCGGCGGCCAGGACATCGGCGAGGCCCTCCAGATCGGCCGGCGCGATGGCGCCGGTGCGCAGGCCCGCCTCGACATCCGGGTGCGGCTTGTAGATCACCACCGCGTCAGGGCGCGCCTGCCGCACCGCCCGGAGCAGCGCGAGGTTCGTCCGCACCGCGCCCGCCCCCCTGCGGATCGAGGCGTCGTCCTCCACCTGCCCCGGCACCAGGATCCGCTGTCCCCGGGGCAGGGCGGGCAGCGCGCCGCCCAGGTTGTATTTCGACAGGCCCGCGGCGCGGAGCCGGTCGAGGAAGGCCTCGGTCCGGCGGCGCTGCGCGGGGGTGGGGGGCGTGGCGATCAGCGTCTCGAGCCGCGAGGGACGGGTCGGGTCGTAGTAGATGCCGAGGTCGTCCGTCACCAGCGACAGGGGCGGCACCAGTTCCGCGCCAAGCCCGCGCGAGCGCAGGAAGCCATCCTCGATGCGCCGGCAGGGCGCGGCAGGGGTGAA
>JBKBRG010000284.1:0-4200 GCA_046292325.1 Tabrizicola sp. | reverse complement strand
GCCGGGGGTCATGATCCGGCCTCAGCCGATGCGGTAGTTCGGGCTTTCGCGGGTGATCTGCACGTCGTGGACGTGGCTTTCCTTCAGCCCGGCCCCGGTGATGCGCACGAACTGGCAGCGCGAGCGCATCTCTGCGATGGTGCGGTTGCCGGTATAGCCCATGGCCGCGCGCAGGCCGCCCACCATCTGGTGGATGACCGCCGCGGCCGAGCCCTTGTAGGGCACCTGCCCCTCGATCCCTTCCGGCACCAGCTTGTCCGAGGCCGCGTCCTTCTGGAAATAGCGGTCGGCACTGCCGCGGGCCATGGCGCCAAGGCTGCCCATGCCGCGATAGGCCTTGAAGCTGCGCCCCTGCCAAAGGATCACCTCTCCCGGAGATTCGTCCGTCCCCGCGATCGCCGAGCCGACCATCGCGCAAGAGGCCCCCGCGGCGATGGCCTTGGCGAAGTCGCCGGAATACTTGATCCCACCGTCGGCGATGATCGGGATGTCCCCCGCCGCCCGCGCCGAATCCATGATGGCGGTCAGCTGCGGCACGCCCACGCCCGCGACGATCCGCGTCGTGCAGATCGACCCCGGCCCGATGCCCACCTTCACCGCATCCGCGCCCGCGTCGATCAGAGCCCGCGTCGCCTCGGCGGTGGCCACGTTGCCGGCGACGACCTGCACCCGGTTCGACAGCTTCTTGATCCGCTCCACCGCCTTCGACACGCCCTCGCTGTGCCCATGCGCCGTGTCGATCACCACCAGATCCACGCCCGCGTCGATCAGCGCCAGGCTGCGCTCGAACCCGGCATCCCCCACGGTCGAGGCCGCCGCGACCCGCAGACGGCCCATCTCGTCCTTGCAGGCATTGGGGTTCAGCACCGACTTCTCGGTGTCCTTCAGGGTCAGAAGCCCGGTCAGCTTGCCCTGCCCGTCGGTGACCAGCAGCTTCTCGATCCGCCGCGCCTTCATGAGCGAGATCGCCTCGGCCCGGTCCACCGGTTCCTTCAGCACGGCGAGGTTCTCGGAGGTCATCATCACCCGCACCGGCGTCCTGTCGTCGCTGGCAAAGCGCATGTCGCGGTTGGTGACGATCCCCAGCACACGGCCGGCCTCGTCCACCACCGGAAAGCCGGTGATCGAATAGCGCTCCATCAGCACCTTGGCGTCGGCCAGCGTCTGGTCCGGCGTCAGGGTGATCGGCTGATAGACCACCCCGCTTTCGAACCGTTTCACCCGCCGCACCTCGCGGGCCTGCGCCTCGGGGTCGAGGTTGCGGTGGATCACCCCGATCCCCCCCGCCTGCGCCATGGCAATCGCCATCCGGCCTTCCGTCACCGTGTCCATCGCGGACGACAGCAGCGGGATGTTCATCCGGATCGCCTTGGTGACGAAGGTCGAGGTGTCCGCCTCCGAGGGCAGGACGCTGGATGCCGCCGGCACCAGAAGCACGTCGTCAAAGGTGAGAGCCTCACGAATCTCCATGGCGTGGTCCTCCGGGAGCAAACCTCGTTTGGCGGTTCCCCTTTTCACGCGGCCGCCGGCTTTGCAAGAGCCAATCCACCCCTTGCCGCCGCCCGGCGCACATGCAGATTACGCCGGGAAACAAGGGATACTCCATGCGCGTCGCCATCGTCGAGAACACAAGGATCACCCACCACGGCCAGGTCGGGGTCGCCCTGCACGAGGCGGCGGCGCTGATCGACCTCTACAAGCCCTGGTCGGGCCAGCCCCTGCCCCGCTCAGTTGATGCCGATGCGCTGGTCGTCTTCGGCGGCGAGCAGGCCGCGACCGACGACCATACCCATCCCTACCTGCCGGATCTGGCCCGGCTCATGGCCGACTACACGGCGATGGACCGGCCGGTCCTTGGCATCTGCCTCGGCTCGCAGGTGCTGGCCCGCGCCTTCGGCGGCGAGAACCAGATCGGCACCGCGCCCGAGTTCGGCTGGGTCGATGTGCATCTGACCGAGGCCGGTCGCGCCGACCCGGTCCTGTCGGCGGTGCCCGACCGCTTTCCGATCTTCCAGTGGCATTCCGACACCTTCACCCTGCCGCAAGGCGCGGTGCATCTGGCCTCCAGCGCGGGGGCGCGGAACCAGGCCTACCGCATCGGCCGCGCGACCTACGGCACCCAGTTCCATTTCGAGGCCAGCCGATCGGTCGTGCGCGACTGGATGCAGACCTTTCCCGAGACGATCGAGCGCATGGCTCCCGGCTGGGCTGCGCTGCATCCGGAACTGTCCGAGAAACGGGGCGCCGAAGCGGACGCGCACGGTCTGGCGCTGGCGCGGGCCTGGGTCGGGCTGATCTAGGCTTCGGCGGCGTTGGTCCGGGCCGCAAGCTGGCCTCCCGGCCACAGCTTCAGCACCCGCCAGGCGATCCAGGGCACCGCGACAAGCGCGACGAGCCCCAGCCCGTGCCCGATCTGCCCCATCCAGCCACCCGACAGCATCAGCGCCGTGGCGGCCGCGGTCAGCGGAAAGGTGAAGGCGCTCCACAGCGCCGAAAAGCCCGAGGCCGCGATCCAGCGCAGCGCGGCGAGAAGGGCCAGCGCGATCAGCAGCACGAGCCAGCCGAGGACGGTTGCCGCCGGCCCCTGCCCCAGCAGGCCGGCCGTCGTCGCCAGCAGGCTTGCCGGGGCCAGATGGATCGCCAGCATCGGGCGCAACGGGGCCGGCGGAATCCGCCGTGCCAGCTGGACGAGGCTGACCGCCCAGATCCCCAGCGCGACGGGCAGCGTGGCGTAGAACAGCCCCTGCGCCAGGCCGGGCAGACCCAGCGCCACGGCCGGCGGAGCGGCGACGATGAAGCCGACAAAGGTCATGTGCCAGCCGGGATTGACCTCGCGTGCCTCGGGCGGCAGCGCAGCCAGCGTGCGCAGGGTCAGGATTGCCAGGACGGCATGCAGGGCCAGCATCGAAAGCAGCAAAGCCGTCCCGAGGCGCGGCGCGAACTGCCCCAGAAGCCCGGCCGCCACCATGCCGCCCATCGTGCCGGCCGCCAGGCCCGCGCGCGAGGGCATCACCTTGAGATCGTCCAGTATCACGCTGAAACGACGTGCCAATTTGGCAAGGTATATACACGCGGCGAAGGCCCAGAGCGGCAGCACCAGCCCCGCAGCCAGATCGGCCGGCTGTGGCGAAAGCCCCTGCCGGGCAAGGCCGGTCCGCACCACCACCGCCAGGCCGAGAAGCCCCAGGATGGGGGGGAAGATCGCGGGCGGCGTCCGCGCGAAGGGCAGCGGGCGCCGCGGCGGGAACTCCGGCGGCGGATAGAGCTTTGGCCGATAGCGCGCGGGTTCCTGGGTCATGTCGGCCTCCTTTGTCATTGGAAACAGCAGTCCCGGCCTCTGCCGTCCAGATGCCAGAGGGTCGCAGGTCCGACGCGACGCGACCGCGATCGGCGCAACCGCAGGCCGCACGGGCGCGACCCGCTGCGCCGGACAAATCTGTAGATACGGGCGTATATACGCCTGAATCTACAACGCGGGATGTCCTGCGCAGTCAATCTCCTGCCCCGCGTCTCTCACCCGGCCGCGCGGGGGTGAAGCCGGGGGAACCAGTCTTCGCGCAGCCGGTCGCCGGGCCGCATCCCGTGGCCGGGAAATGGCGGCGAGGTCGGGCCCGGACGCTGGACATACCGCGCGTCGTCGCCGACCAGTCGCAGCGAGAACGCCCGGCGCCGGGTGCTGGCCAGGTTGCCACGGGCCCCGTGCAGGGTGCGGAAGGTGAAGGCCACCGCATCACCCGGCGCCATCTCCCATTCCAGGATCCGCATCCCCTCGGCTTCCGGGTCGGGGACCGGCATGTAGTCGTCCTCGCCGGGGTAGAAGTTCGTCTCGGACATCCAGCGGGTCGGCAGCACGTCCTTCTCCCACAGATGGCTTCCGGCGACGCAGCGCAGCGAGGCCTCCTTCACCGGGTCGAGCGGGGACCAGAAGCTGACCGTCTGCCGGCCTTCGACAAGGTAGTAGGGCCCGTCCGTATGCCAGGGGGTCGGCTTCGTCGTGCCCGGCTCCTTGACCAGGACGTGATCGTGGAAGAGCTGGACAGTCTCCGATCGCATCAGCCGCGCCGCGACTTCGGCCGCCTGCGACTGGCGGATCACGGCGGCGAATTCCGGCACCCTGGTCCAGTTGCAGTAGTCGTCGAAGAAATACCCCGGCTCGCCCGGTTTCAGCGTCGGCATCTGGTTCGTCGGATTGGCCATGTT
>JBKBRG010000283.1:2009-4206 GCA_046292325.1 Tabrizicola sp. | reverse complement strand
TCGGCGACCGACTTCTTGCCGTCGAGCATCAGGTTGTTCATGAACTTGGTGACCACCCGGTCGCCGAACTTGGCATCGGGCAGGATTTCGCGCTTTTCGGCGGCGTGACGACGGGACATCTCTTATCTCCTCACTTCGGACGCTTGGCGCCGTATTTCGACCGGCGCTGACGACGTTCTTTCACGCCCTGGGTGTCCAGAACGCCGCGGAGGATGTGATAGCGCACACCCGGAAGGTCCTTGACCCGGCCGCCACGGATCAGGACGACGGAGTGTTCCTGAAGGTTGTGCTTCTCGCCGGGGATGTAGGAGATGACCTCGAAGCCGTTGGTCAGGCGCACCTTGGCGACCTTCCGCATGGCCGAGTTCGGCTTCTTCGGGGTCGTGGTGTAGACGCGGGTGCAGACCCCACGCTTTTGCGGGCAGGATTCCAGGTGCTGCGACTTGGACTTCCGGACCACTGCTTCCCGGGGCTTCCGGATCAGCTGTTGAATCGTCGGCATTCACGTTCCTCGTTTCGATACTCGCCGGGTGCCACCCCGGCGCCGCTTCTCGACCGTGCCCTGCGCGAATCGCAAAACACGAGCACCGCACCCATCCCCGACCGGGGGATGACGCGGTGTAATTCCAGAGGATCGGGGCGTTTCGGCCCGGATCATGACCACTTCAAGCGCTCTGAGCCCTGGGACAGAGGCACACCTCGCCCTTCGGGTTGGCGGGCGTATAGGGGGAATCGCCTGGGGTGTCAATGGACGCTGCCCGGCGCAGGGGGTCAGCCCTTCGGCCGGTGGATCTGGCGTTCGCGCCAGAGCGTGAAGAGGCCCGCTCCGACGACGATCCCGGCCCCGACAAGGGTCCAGAAATCGGGCAGGTTTCCGAAGACGAGGAAACCGAGCGCGATGGCCCAGAGCAACGAGGTGTAGCGGAAGGGCGCAACAAGACCGATGTCGCCATGGCGCATGGCGCTGACCGAGGTCAGATAGCCGACGATCAGGAAGAGACCGGCGCCGAGGACGCGCGCTGCTTCCCAGGCGTCGGGCCTTTGCCAGCCCTCGAAGGCGGTGCCGGTCCAGCCCATGAGCGTGACGGCGACGGCGGCGCCCAGGGCGACGAGGGACGACGGGACCTGGCCCTGGAGCGGCCGCACCGAGAGGTCGCGCACCACGACGCAGGCCACCGAGGCAAGGCCGAGCAGCGACCAGCGGTCGAAGCCCTCGGTCCCCGGCCGGATGATGATGAGAACGCCCGCGAGGCCCACGAGGATCGCGGTCATCCGCCGCCAGCCGATCCTGTCGCCGTAGACCAGGGCCGCGCCCAGGGTGATCAGGAGGGGCAGCGCCTGGAGAATCGCCGAGAGGTTGGCCAGCGGCATGTGGAGCAGGGCTTCGAGGAAGAAGACCGTCGCCGCGACATCGGCCAGTGACCGCAGGAGGATCAGGCCCGCGTCACGCCGGTTCGGACGAAAGCGGAAGGCTCCGGTCGCGAGGCAGAGGATGCCCAGCCCGGCCACCGCGATCAGTCCCCGCATGCCGATGGTCTGGAACAGGGGCTGGGTCTGCGTCACCGACTTCATGAAGGTGTCGTTGATCGTGAAGGCGGCCATCGAGGCGCACATCAGGAGGATGCCGCGGAGGTTTTCGGAGATCGGCACTTCGGGGTCCTTCCCTGTCAGCGACTGGGTATCAAGCCGGCTCGGAAAGGTGAAGCCTTCCCCGCAGGACCAGGGCCCATGGCCCGGGGACCGTCGCCCCGAAGGCACGACGGTGCGCCTTGGCCGGCCCGGCTGGGGGCGCTTCGCCCCCCAGACCCCCAGAGAGTATTTGCGAAAAGAGCAAGGTGCTCTTGCCCTTTGCAGAAATACTCCCGCCGGAGGCATCCCCGGCGTTCACCCGGGGATGGTTCCCGGTCGGAAAAGCACGGCCCCCGCCGGTCGGGGGACCGGCGGGGGCCAGATCTGGCCGAAGGCCGCGCGTCCTAGTCGCGGCTTTCGATCGTGTCGACGAGCCCCGAACCGAAGTCGTTTCCGCCCTCGGGCTCCATCACGCCCATGGGCGCGGCAAGCGCCGCGGCGGCTTCTGCTTCCGAACGGCGCGCTTCGATCACGATGTGATCGCGCTCGGCGGCGATCTTCTTCACGCGGCTCGTCGCGCCACCCGTCCCGGCCGGGATCAGCCGGCCGACGATGACGGTTTCCTTGA
>JBKBRG010000283.1:0-1999 GCA_046292325.1 Tabrizicola sp. | reverse complement strand
GCCCGAGGGGCTTGTCGCGCTTGCCCTGCACCGAAGCCTCGGTGAGGACGCGCGTCGTTTCCTGGAACGAGGCCGCCGAGATGAAGGACCGGGTCTGCAACGACGCCTTGGTGATCCCGAGAAGGACCGGCTCGGCCTTGGCCTCGCGGCCGCCGCGCGCGATGGCCTTGGCGTTCTCCTCCTCGAGCTCCTGCTTCTCGACCTGTTCGCCCTTTAGCAGCGTGGTGTCACCCGAATCGAGGATCTCGAACTTCTGCAGCATCTGCCGGACGATGACCTCGATGTGCTTGTCGTTGATCTTCACGCCTTGCAGGCGATAGACGTCCTGCACCTCGTCGATCATGTAGTTGGCAAGCGCCTCGATCCCGAGGATCCGCAGGATGTCGTGCGGAGCCGGGTTGCCGTCCATGATGTAGTCGCCCTTCTGGACGAAGTCGCCTTCCTGGACTGGAATGTGCTTGCCCTTCGGGATCATGTATTCCATCGGTTGCAGCGTCTCATCGACCGGCTCGATGGTGATGCGGCGCTTGGACTTGTAGTCCTTGCCGAACCGCACATAGCCATCGCATTCGGCGATGATCGCGTGATCCTTCGGACGCCGGGCCTCGAACAGTTCCGCCACGCGGGGCAGACCCCCGGTGATGTCCTTGGTCTTGGCGCCTTCGCGCGGGATCCGCGCCACCACGTCGCCGGGCCGCAGTTCCTGGCCGTCCTCGACGGAAAGGATCGCATCCACCGACATGGCATAGGTGATCGGGTTGCCGTTGTCGCCACGCACCGGATCGCCCGTGGCGGGGTCCATCACGATGATCTCGGGCTTGAGGTCGCCGCCCTTCGGCACCGACCGCCAGTCCGAGACGATCTTCTGGCTCATGCCGGTCGCTTCGTCGGTTTCCTCGCGCACCGAGATCCCCGCGACCAGGTCCTTGAACCGCGCGACCCCCGCCTTTTCGGCGATGATCGGCAGGGTGAAGGGGTCCCATTCGAAGAGCTTGGTGCCGCGCTTGACCACCTCGCCTTCCTTGACGTGCAGCTTCGCGCCGTAGGTCAGCTTGTGGACGGCCCGCTCATGGCCCGCCTCGTCGATGATCGCGATCGACATGTTGCGGCCCACCACGATCTGCTCACCCGCCGCGTTCTTCAGCAGGTTCGCGTTGCGGAACTCGATCCGGCCTTCCTGGCTGGCCTCCAGGAACGATTGCTGGCCGCCCTGGGCCACGCCGCCGATGTGGAAGGTGCGCATGGTCAGCTGGGTGCCGGGTTCGCCGATCGACTGGGCGGCGATGATGCCGACCGCCTCGCCGATGTTGACCAGCGTGCCGCGCGCGAGGTCGCGCCCGTAGCAGAGCGCGCAGACGCCCTCCTCGGCCTCGCAGGTCAGCGGGCTGCGGATGCGGATCGAGGCGAGACCGGCCGCCGTGATGGCGTCGGCCTTGCGTTCGTCGATCAGCTCGCCCTTGGCCACGATCACCTCGGCCGAGCCGGGGGCGACCACGTCCTCGGCCGCGACGCGACCCAGGACCCGTTCACCCATCGGCACGATCACCTCGCCGTCGTTGACCGCGGCCGAGGCCGTGATCGACTGTTCGGTGCCGCAATCGTGGATGCGGACGATGCAGTCCTGGGCCACGTCCACGAGGCGGCGGGTCAGGTAGCCCGAGTTCGCCGTCTTCAGCGCGGTGTCGGACAGACCCTTCCGGGCGCCGTGGGTCGAGTTGAAGTATTCAAGAACGGTCAGGCCTTCCTTGAAGTTCGAGATGATCGGCGTCTCGATGATCTCGCCCGAGGGCTTGGCCATCAGGCCGCGCATGCCCCCCAGCTGCTTCATCTGGATGACCGAGCCCCGGGCACCGGAGTGGGCCATCATGTAGACCGAGTTCGGCTCCATCTCGGCGCCGTTCTCATCCGTGCGCGGCGCGGAGATCGTGGCCATCATGGCCTCGGTCACCTTGTCGTTGCACTTGGTCCAGGCGTCGACGACCTTGTTGTATTTCTCGCC
>JBKBRG010000282.1:0-4212 GCA_046292325.1 Tabrizicola sp. | reverse complement strand
GACCTCGCCTTGGCCATAGACCACCGCCGAAAGCAGCACCGTGTCCAGCACCGGCATGTCGAAGGTCACGCCCAGCCGGCCCTCGACCCGGCGCAGGAATTCCATGTCGAAGGGCGCATTGTGCGCGATCAGCACCGCACCTTCCGCGAATTTGTGGAACCGGCGCACCACCTCCAGCACTCCCGGCGCATCGGCCACCATCGCGTCGGTGATCCCGTGGACCTCGGTCGAGACCGAGGGGATCGGCCGGCCCGGATTGACCAGGGTATCGAAGACCTCGCCCTCGACCCTCCGACCGTTGACGATGCGCACCGCCGCGAGCTGCACGATCTCGTCGCCCTGCCGCGGGTTCAGGCCCGTCGTCTCGCTGTCGAACACCACATAGGTCAGCCGGTCGAGCCTTGCCTCGGCCAGCCGGTCGGTGCGGGCGGGCGACAGCAAGTCGAAGTCATAGACCACCTTGCGCGCCACCGGTTTCGGACGCGCCACCGCCCGTCGCGCCTGGCGGATCGGCAGGCAGAGCGCGGGGCGGCCATCCGGCAGGATCTCGGGCCAGACCTCGGTCGCATGGCCGGCCAGCACGCTGCGGGCCGGACGGTCGCCGTCTTCGGACAGCGGCTCGTCCAGCCAGCGGTCCAGCGCGCCCACGCCCACGCGCGGGCCGGTCCAGGACAGGCGGATCGCGGCGCCGGTGTCCTCTTCCTCGATGGTCAGATGCAGGGCCTCGCGGTCGGCGAGGCGGCGGACGAGCCGCTCGAGAAGTGTCAGCACCTCATAGCCGTTGCAGCGCAGGATCAGGTCGGCGGTTTCGGTGGTGATGGCGATGCCCTGCGCGGCCAGCCGCGCGGCAAGACCCTGCGCCAGGTCGAAGGCGCGCGTCTGCGGCAGGGCGCCGGCCTCGGACAGGGCCTCGTCCCGGGCCGCGCCAAAACGGGTGACGGCCTGGCTCAGTCGCGCCACCTCGTCCTTCAGGGCGGTCTGCATGGGCCCGGGCAGCGCGTCCTCCGGCATCACCCCGACCAGCGTGGCCAGCGCCGCGGCGGGCCGGCGCAGGCTGTCGAGCGCGCCCGCCAGCATCGCCTCGCGCCGGGCCTCGGCGGCCATCTCCCCGGTGATGTCGCGCAAGGTCAGGACGTAGCCCTGCGTGCCGCCATCGCCCAGCAGCCGCATCCGCGCCGCCAGCACGCGCGCGCCGGTCGTCGTGGTGCAGAGCAGGTCGGAAACGGCATCCGGGTCGCCGGTGGCCAACAGGCGTTCATGGGCCAGCCGCAGCGGTGCGGCATGCAGATAGTCGAACAGCTTGCGGTCGAGCCCCGCCTCCAGCCCCCCGACGCGGCCGGTGCCGATGCTGTCGGCGGCCGGGCCGTTGTAGAACACCAGCGCATGATCGGCCGAACAGAGGATCACGCCCACCGGAACATCGGACAAGAGCGCCTCGAGCCGCGCCTTTTCAGATCCCAGACGCAGAGTCTCGCGCGCGACCGCCTCGGCCAGGGCGCTGCGGGTTTCGGCCAGGCTTTGCGCGGCGGCCTGGGCGGCGGGGGCAAGATCGCCCAGATAGCGGGCGATGGCCGCGTCCATCTCGGCGCTGACATCGGAATGGGCCCGGGCGCGCAGCGCGCCGGCGAGGGTCTCGATCGGCCTGGCCACGTTGAGGTCGAACAGATACCAGACCCCGGCCACCAGACCCAGCACGGCAAAGCCCGCCAGCACCCCGGCCTGGATGAAACCCTTCAGAGCGGCCGGCCCGCCCAGCCGATGATAGCCGAGCCAGAGGCCCAGGACCGTCGCCGCAACGATGGCGGCCGCAAGCCCTGCGAAGATCAGGAAGATGCGCAGGCGCAGGGACAGGCGGGTCAGCATGACGCGCCCTCGCCCCAGGCCCGTCGCCACATCGGGGCGGGGGCAGCTCCCCTCCCCCGCGTGGGGAGGGGATGGGGGTGGGGGGCTCGCCATCGACGCGGCAGGCCATTCCTCCCGGTCCCGCCCCCGCAATGCAGGGAGGGAAGCGCCGCACATCCCCGCCGTGCCCCGGCCATGACCTCAGCCCGCCCCGGCCAGAAGCCGCCGCACCTCGTCGCGCAGATCCTTCAGCTCGAAGGGCTTGGAGATGAAGCCGTCCGCCCCCAGAGCCAGGCCCTTGCGCCGCTCGATGGCCGAGCCGCGGGCGGTCATCATCAGGATCTTCACATCCTTCAGCGCGGGATCGACGCGGATCCCCTCGCAGATCTCGTAGCCCGAGACTTCGGGCAACATCACGTCCAGCAGCACGAGATCGGGATGGGTCTCGCGGATCCGGGGCAGCGCCTCGGCGCCATTGGCGACGCGGTCATGGTCATAGCCCTCGCGGGTCATCAGGTAATCCAGCGCCACGGCGATGTTGTCCTCGTCCTCGACGACAAGGATGCGCGGCTTGCGATCCATCCCCTACCCCTCCCTGCAAGCGGCGGCCTGCAACAGGTCGCCCGCGGGCGCCGGCTGCCAGTCGGCCCCCGTCAACTCTCCGGTCTCGGAAATCTTCACCCCCTCGACGACCGGCACCTGCCGCCCGCCTGCGCAATCCACCGCGATCAGCCCGTCCTCCACGGGGCGCCAGCGGGCGAATTTCAGGACCGGGACCATGCGCAGGCTGCCGACCTGGGGATGCACCATGCGCTTGCGCTGGTCGATGGCCCAGAACCGCATGCGGATCGGCTTCAGATAGGTCCAGGGCCGCAAGGGCATGGCCTCCTCCTCGACGCGGACCACCTCGATCCCCGGCGGCAGTTCGGCCGAGACGCGGCTGAACCAGGTGTATTCCAGCACCAGGGTCGTGCCGATCAGGCCGACGGCGGCGGCAAACGGGACCAGCCAGCGCGGCAGGCCCGGCCGCCAGCGCCGCAAGGCCCAGGCCAGAAGGCCCAGCGTGGCGGCGGCGATCAGGGCTCCGATCAGTTCCAGGGCCATCGTGTCAACTCCGTGCGCCGCGGGCCTGGCCCACGGCGGATTGCATGGTGCGCACGACGACGAAGGCGTCGCGCAGGTGGCTGCGTTCGAAATCCGACAGTTCCGAGGGCGCGATGAAGTTGTCGGGCTTCTCGCCCGCCTTCACCCTGCGCGCCTGATGCTCCAGCCGGGTCTGGGCGATCAGGTCGTAGGCCTCGATCAGGTCGCGCCCGCCGCTGTCCGAGATCACCCCGGCCTCCACCGCCGCCTCCAGCCGGGCGCGGGTGTTCACCGCTCCCAGCCGACCGATCAGCGCATAGACCCGACCCAGATCGACCACCGGCACCACGCCGTTGTGCTTGAGGTCGATGTGGTTCTTGTATTCCCCCGACCGGATCGTGGCAAAGCCGCGCAACAGGCCAAGCGGCGGGTTGTGCTTCAGGCTGTTCGAGATCATGTGCGCCACGAAGATCGAATTCTTGGCGGCCATCTCCAGCACCTCGGCCTGCAATTCGGTGTAAAGGCTGGCCGTCCCCCCGATGGGGCGCAGGTCGAACATCACACTTGCCAGCATCTGCGCCATGGGATCGGGCGTGGCCACCCATTTGCGGAAATAGCCGCGCCAGACGGACATCGGCTGGCACCACTGCGGGTTGGTGGCCATCATGTCGCCGGGGCAATGGACATAGCCGCAGGCATCGAGCCCGTCGCTCACGATCTTCGCCAGACGCGCGAAATAGCCCATGTCGGCCTCGGTCGCGGCATCGTCGATCATCAGGCAGTTGTCCTGATCGCTGACCCCGGTCTGTTCCTGCCGGCCCTGGCTGCCGCAGGCGAGCCACAGATAGGGCACCGGGGCCGGGCCAAGCTCGGCCTCGGCCATGGCCAAGAGCCGCCGCGTCACCGTGTCGGCGATGTCGGTGATCAGCCGCGTCACCACCTCGTGCGCCGACCCGCCGCCCACCAGCTGCACCAGCAGCCGGGGAATGCGCGCCGTGTTCTCGGCCAGTTCCGCCACGGTCTGCGCCGTGGCCGCATCGCGGACCAGGAGCGCCGAGGAGACCGCCTGAAACCGCACCAGGTCGGTCTGGGTGATCATCCCCACCAGCCGGCCGTCCTCGACCACCGGCAGATGGCCGATCCGATGCTCCAGCATCCGGTTGAGCACATCCGACCCCAGGCTGTCCGGGCTCAGCACCATCGGGTCGCGCGCCATCACCATGCTGACCGGCTGGGCCGGGTCCAGCCCCTCGGCCAGAACCTTGTTCACGAAATCCCGGGCGGTGA
>JBKBRG010000281.1:0-4250 GCA_046292325.1 Tabrizicola sp. | reverse complement strand
GCCATGCCCAGCGTGGTATAGCGCTTGGTGTGTTCGACCGAGACATAGCCCTCGCGGCTGGCGAGCTGCACGTCCGAGACCTTCACGTCGTTCTGGTAGTCGAGCCACATCTTGTTGCGCAGCTGGATCGGCGCGCCCTGCGGCATGACCCAGACCGGCGGGATCGGGGCGGGCTTGCCCGAGAGGTCGAGATCGCCCGCCGCCGCACCGACGCATTCGACCATCGCGGAACCGTCATGGTTCAGGGGCGGACGCTTCGGGTCGGGAACGAAGGCCGAGATCGGGTCATCCCAGAGCAGCTTGCCGCCGCAATGGCTCCACAGATGCACCACGGGCGACCAGCCGCCGGACATCGCGACGACTTCGCAGGCAATCTCCTCCTGCACCGCGCCCTCGCCGGCCTGGGCGCAGACGGCGACGCCGGTCACGCGCTTGCCGCCCTTGACCCTGGCGATGGCCTTGCCGGTCAGCACGCGGATGCCTGCGGCGCGGGCGGCCTGCGGCAGGGGTCCGTCGGCGGCCGCGCGCGCATCGAGGATGGCGGGCACGTCCAGCCCCGCCGCCTTCAGCGCAAGCGCGGTCTGATAGGCCGAGTCGTTGTTGGTGACGATCACCGTCCGGTCGCCGGGGGATACCGCGTAGTTCACCACATAATCGCGCACCGCCGAGGCGAGCATGACGCCCGGAATGTCGTTGCCGGCAAAGGACAGGGGCCGCTCGATGGCCCCCGTTGCGCTGATGATCCGCCCGGCACGGATCCGCCAGAGCCGGTGCTTCGGCCGCCCGTCGCCGGGTGTGTGGTCGGCGACGCGTTCGTCGGCCAGGACATAGCCGTGGTCATAGACGCCGAAGCCGCAGGTGCGGGTGCGAAGGGTCACGTTGTCACGGGCGGCGAGCTCGGCTTCGATGGCCGACAGCCAGGCCTCGACGGGCTGGCCGTCAACCTCGGTCTGGTCCACCGGTGCGCGGCCACCGATCTGCGGGGCCTGTTCCAGAAGGATGACGCGCTGGCCCTTGTCGGCAGCGGCCTTCGCCGCCTTGAGACCCGCGACCCCTGCCCCCACGACCAGCACGTCGCAGAAGGCATAGGCCTGTTCGTAGCGGTCGGCGTCGGGCTGCGTCGGCGCCTTGCCGAGACCGGCCGAGCGGCGGATGACCGGCTCGAACACATGTTTCCAGAACGGGCGCGGATGGATGAAGGTCTTGTAGTAGAACCCCGCCGGCAGGAAGCGGGCGGCATAGTTGTTCACCACGCCCAGGTCGAAGTCGAGGGACGGCCAGTGGTTCTGGCTGGTCGCCTCCAGCCCGTCGAAAAGCTCGGTCGTGGTGGTGCGCTGGTTCGGTTCCAGCCGGGCGCCAGAGCCGAGGTTCACCAGGGCGTTCGGCTCTTCCGGCCCCGAGGCGACGATGCCGCGCGGGCGGTGATACTTGAAGCTGCGGCCGACCAGCATCTGGTCGTTGGCCAGAAGGGCGGCGGCCAGCGTGTCGCCCTGATAGCCGCGGAATCGCTTGCCGTTGAAGGTGAATTCGATGGCGGCGGTCCGGTCGATCAGCCGGCCGCCCCGGGCGAGGCGCGTGCTCATTTCGTGTCCTTCCAGTCAGGCCGCCAGTCGGGACGACGGGCCTGGATCTTCGCGATGATGTCGGCCGGCGGTTCGGAGACCTGGGCCGGATAGGTGCCGAACACCTCGAGCGTGGCGGTGCAGCGGGCGGCGAGGAACCACTTGCCGCAGCCGTAGGTGTGGCGCCAGCGTTCGAAGTGCACGCCCTTGGGGTTCTTGCGGGCGAACATGTAGGCCTCGAACTCCTCGGGGGTGGAGCCGGGGCCGAAGCGCTTGAGATGCGCCTCGTAGCCGGGGGAAAGCTCGGTCTCTTCGGCCTTCACGCCGCAGTAGGGACATTCGAGGATCAGCATGCTGCGTCTCCGTTGCGGGATCTGTGCGGGGTCGGGCGCGGGGCGGGCATCAATGCGCCACCCCGGCCGCGACGGATTCGTCGATGAACTGGCCTTCCCTGAAGCGCCACATGTTGAATTCGGCCGCAAGCGGTCCGGGTTCGCCCTTGGCCATGAGTTCCGCCATCGCCCAGCCCGAGCCGGGGATCGCCTTGAACCCGCCGGTGCCCCAGCCGCAGTTGATGAAGCAGTTGCCGAGCGGCGTCTTCGAGATGATGGGCGAGCGGTCGCCGGTCATGTCCACGATCCCGCCCCATTGCCGCAGCATCTTCAGCCGGCTGATGATCGGGAAGGTTTCGACCAGGGCCCGCAGCGTCTCTTCGATGTGGTGGAACGATCCGCGCTGGGTGTAGTTGTTGAACCCGTCGGTGCCGCCGCCGATCACCATCTCGCCCTTGTCGGATTGCGACATGTAGCCATGCACGGTGTTGGCCATGACGACCACGTCCATGCAGGGCTTGATCGGTTCGGAGACCAGCGCCTGAAGCGCCACGGCCTCGATCGGCAGGCGGAAGCCCGCCATCTCGGCCAGCTGGCCGGAGTGGCCCGCGACGACCAGCCCCAGCTTCTTGCAGCCGATGAAGCCCTTCGTGGTCTCGACCCCGGTCACCTGGCCGTTTGCGGACCGCACGCCCTTCACTTCGCAGTTCTGGATGATGTGCATGCCCATCGCCGAACAGGCGCGCGCATAGCCCCAGGCGACGGCATCGTGGCGCCCGGTGCCGCCGCGCGGCTGCCAGAGGGCGCCGAGGACCGGATAGCGCGGGCCGTCGATGTTCAGGATCGGACACAGCTCCTTCACCCGCTGGGGCGATATGAACTCGGTCGCCACCCCTTGCAGCGCGTTCGCATGCTGGGTGCGCAGATAGCCGCGCACCTCGTGATGGGTCTGGGCCAGCATCATGACGCCGCGGGGGCTGAACATGACGTTGTAGTTCAGCTCCTGGCTGAGCGTCTCATAGAGGCTGCGGGCCTTCTCGTAGATCGCGGCCGAGGGATCCTGAAGATAGTTCGACCGGATGATCGTGGTGTTGCGGCCCGTGTTGCCACCGCCAAGCCAGCCTTTCTCGATCACCGCGACATTGGTGATGCCGTGGTTCTTGCCCAGATAGTAGGCCGTCGCCAGGCCGTGGCCCCCTGCCCCCACGATGATCGCGTCGTAGGACGCCCTGGGCTCTGGCGACGCCCAGGCACGTTCCCAACCGAGGTGGTAGCGGGCTGCCTCGCGGGCAATGGCAAAGACCGAATAACGCTTCATCGGGGCCTCTTGTCGGACGGGGGCTGCCAGACAGGATCCGGCTGCCATGTCTTGGATGAGATGCGCCTTACAGCCGCACCCGCCTGCGGCACAATCGGGAAAATTGCGACATGGCGTGCGGCCGGCGACGGGCCAGCCGGCAAGCAGGCTGCGCTGCGGCCGAATGCCCCTTTCTCGGGCGCGGGGAAAGGACTATGTCGGACGCGACAGGCAGGGGGCGCAGGCTGGCGATGACGGGCTGGATGTTCTGGACGGTGGCTGCCGGGCTTGCGGCCCTGGTCGCGGCGGTTCTGCTGGCGGCTTTGCGCAAGGGACCGGCGTCCGATACTGGCCCTGATGCCGGCCTGTCGGTCTATCGCGACCAGTTCGCCGAGATCGAGCGCGACCTTGCGCGCGGCACCATCGGCCCGGACGAGGCTGCGCGGCTGCGGGCCGAGGTCGGCAAACGCCTTCTGGATGCGGACCGCGCCCTGGCCGCGGCGGGAGCCACGGCGGACCGGCAGGCGAAAGCGCAAGGCCGGGCGCGGGTCGCTGCGCCGGCGGTGGCCGCGGTGCTGATCGCCGCCGTCCTGCTGCCGGGGGCGCTTGTGACCTACTGGTGGCTGGGCGCGCCGGGTTATCCCGACATGGCGCTGAAACCGCGGCTGGCGGCCCTGGACGAGCGCATCGCCAACCGTCCCTCGCAGGCAGCAGAGCTTGCCGCCATCGGCCGGTCGCGCGACGCGGCCAGGGATCAGGCGCTGGCGGCCGAACTGTCCGGGATCAGCGACCCCGAGACCCTGCGCGAACGCTTCCGGCAGGCGTTCGGGTCGGAGGACCTTCACACGGCCGTTCGGGTGCAGGAGCGGCTGCTGGCCGTCCTGGGCGATGGGGCCGGATCGAACGACCACGCCAACCTCGCGCTGGCGCTGGTGGCCGAGGCGGGCGGCTATGTCTCGCCCGAGGCCGAGGCCGCGCTGCGTGCGAGCCTTCAGGCCGACATGACGAACGAGCTGGCGCGCTATCTGGTGGGCGAGATGTTCGTGCAGGGCGGCCGCT
>JBKBRG010000280.1:0-4264 GCA_046292325.1 Tabrizicola sp. | reverse complement strand
CTTCTTCCTGCAGGAGCTGATCCTCGAGCCCTATGCCGGGCTGGTGTTTGCCTATTCGCCGGGGGCCTCGACCAGCCTGTCGGGCGCGCAGCACGGGGGCATGTTCATCGGGATGCTGGCGGTCGGGATCGCGGTCTCGGGGCTGAAGATCGGGTCCCTGCGGGCCTGGGTGGTCGGCGGGTGCCTCGGCTCGGCGGCGATGCTGGCGGTCATTGCGCTGCTGGGGCAGCTGCGGGTCGATCTGCTGACGCCCGCGGTCGCGGTGCTGGGCGTGTTTTCCGGCATGTTCGCCATCGCCGCGATCGGGGCGATGATGCAGCTGGCCGGGCAGGGGCGCGCGGGCCGCGAGGGGACGCGGATGGGCGTCTGGGGCGCCTCCCAGGCCATCGCGCAGGGGCTTGGCGGCTTTGCCGGGGCGGCGCTGGTCGATGCGCTGCGCCTGGCGGGGTCCACGGCCAATGCCTTCGGGATCGCCTTCGCTCTGGAGGCGCTGTTGTTTCTCGCCGCCGGGCTGATGGCCTGGCGGATCATTGACTCCGGTCGCCTCCGCGCGCCCGCGCCGCACCTCGTTCCGGGAGAATAGGCATGTATGACGCATTCGTCGTGGGGGGCGGGCCTTCCGGGGCAACGGCGGCCGAGGATCTGGCGCGGGCGGGCTGCAAGGTGGCGCTGCTGGATCGGGATGGCCGGATCAAGCCCTGCGGGGGGGCGATCCCGCCGCGGCTGATCCGGGATTTCGACATTCCCGACCGGCTGATCGTCGCCCGGATCCGGACGGCACGGATGATTTCCCCCACGGGCCGCGCGGTCGATATCCATATCCAGGGCGGCTATGTCGGCATGGTGGACCGCGAGGATTTCGACGAATTCCTGCGCGACCGCGCGCGGATGGTGGGCGCGGATCGGCTGACCGGCACCTTCCTGCGCATCGAGCGGGATGCCGCGGGCACTCATGTCGTCTGGCGCGAGAAGGCGACCGGGCAGGAGCAGCGGTCCCTGACCCGGGTCGTGATCGGGGCGGACGGGGCGAAGTCGGGGGTTGCCCGGGCCGAGGTGCCGGGGGGCGACCGGATTCCTTATGTCATCGCCTACCACGAGATCATCAAGGCCCCGGCAGCCAATGCCTTCTATGATCCGGTGCGCTGCGATGTGGTCTATGACGGGCAGATCAGCCCGGACTTCTACGGCTGGGTCTTTCCGCATGGCGACAAGGCATCGGTTGGCATGGGCACCGAGGACGGGACGGTGGACCTGAAGAAGGCCACCGCCGACCTGCGGGCGATGTCGGGGCTGACCGACTGCGAGACGATCCGGCGCGAGGGCGCCCCGATCCCGCTCAGGCCGCTGGACCGGTGGGACAACGGCCGGGACGTGGTGCTGGCCGGGGATGCGGCGGGGGTCGTGGCACCATCCTCGGGCGAGGGCATCTATTACGCGATGGCCGGGGGGCGGGCGGCGGCAACCGCGGCGCAGGCCTTCCTGCGGTCCGGGCGCGCGGCGGACCTGAAGATGGCGCGGAAGATGTTCCTGAAAGAGCACGGGACCGTCTTCAGGGTCTTGCGGTCGATGCAGAACGCATACTATCGCAGCGACGACCGGCGCGAGCGGTTCGTGAGTCTCTGCCACGACATTGATGTGCAGCGGCTGACGTTCGAGGCCTACATGAACAAGAAGCTGGTCGCGGCGCGTCCCCTGGCCCATCTGAAGATCGGGGTGAAGAACGTGATGCATCTGATGGGAGTTGTGTCGCCGAAATGGTCGTGATGGAGCCGATCGACCTGCCGATCCCGGCCTGGGATGCCCAGGGCCAGTTGCGCCCCGTGGGCAAGCTGGCGGTGCACCGGCAGGGTCTGCGGCATCCGGCGGTGTCGGTCTTCGTGCTGCGCGGGGCCGAGATCCTGATCCAGCAGCGGGCGGCGGGGAAATATCACACGCCGGGGCTGTGGGCGAACACCTGCTGCACGCATCCCTTGTGGGGCGAGGCGGCGGCAGACTGCGCGGTCCGGCGGCTGTCGCAGGAGTTGGGGATTTCCGGGCTGGCGCTGCGCCACGTCGGGCAGGTGGAATACCGCGCTGCCGTGCCGGGGGGGCGCGAGCCGCTGATCGAGCACGAGGTCGTCGAGGTGTTCGTGGGCGAGGCTGGCTGGCCGCTGGACCTGGAACTGGACCCCGACGAGGTGCAGGCGGTGCGCTGGGTCACGCTCGACGCGTTGCGGGCCGAGATCGCCCGCGCGCCCGAGGCCTTCACGCCCTGGCTGCGGATCTATCTGGAAAGGCACGCGGCGATGATCTTCGCGGCGTCAGGCCTGGCCGAGGCAGTCGAGGATCAGGGCTGACAGCCCGTCCTCGGCTTCTTCATGCGCAAGATGGCCGAGCTTCGGCAAGAGGTGCAGCCTTGCGCCGGGGATGCGTTTGGCGGCGTCGATGGACACCTTTGCGGGCACGGCGCGGTCGCCTTCCGACGCGATCAGGGTGACCTTCGTCTGCGTCCGGGGCAGGCGGGCCAGCAGGCCCTGAAGCCGCCAGTCGGCCATCATGCCCAGGGCCCCCGTGACATGGTCGGGGTCACGGACAAGCGTCAGGTATTGCGCGCGGCCCTGCGGGTCGAGGGGAGAGCCGGTTCCGGTCAGGATACGCTCGACCGTGCCGGGGCGGCCGAAGAAGGCGGTGATGGCCCTTGCGGCAAAGGGCAGGGTGGCAAGGCCCCGGGCGATGATCGGGAACAGGAAGGCGGCGGCGCCGTCGAATTCCCCGAGGGCGGCGTTCAGCCCGATGACCTGCGGGACGGGGCGAAGCTCGGCCATGCGCAGGCCGATGGCGGCCCCCGCGGAATGGCCGATGATGGCTGCGGGCTGGATGTGCAGCGTGTCGAGGAGGGTCCAGAGGTCCTCGGCCATCGCGTCGAGGCCAAGTCGGCCCACGAAACCGGGAGAGCAGCCATGGCCGGGGAGGTCGGGGGTGATGACGCGGCAGGTCCGGCTGAGGCCCGGGATGGTGCGGCGGAAGCTGTGGAGGGAGGCTCCGGTCCCGTGGAGGAGGAGGAGGGTCGGGGCGTCTTTCGGGCCGGTGTCGGCCACCCAGAAGCGGTGGCGGCCTGACGGGATCAGGCTGGATTGGGCCTTGAAGGGCCAGTCGCTTGGCAGGGCGGCGGGGGTCATCTCAGCCCAGCGTCGCGGCAATCGCCCGGGCGTCGGCACGGGGCAGCGGAACATAGCGGCTGTGCATCAGGCCGGAAAGCTGCGCCAGCGTCGGCTGCGGCCGATTGGCGACATCCAGCGTGACGGCGGCGATCCCGGCGGCGCGGATGGCCCGGGCGATCCTTTCGGCATCGGCCTGCGCCTGCGCGCGGTCGGGCTGCCCATCAAGTGCGATGTTGGCGCGGCCGTCGGTCAGGAGGGCGAGGCTCGGGGTCATGCCCTGCCTGCGGGCGCGCAGCGCGCAGTCGAGCGCCGTGGCGAGGCCCGAGGCGAGGGGGGTGCCGCCGCCGCCGGGCAGTCCGCGCAGGCGGGCCTTGGTGGTGGTCAGGCTGCGGGTGGGGGGAAGGACGAGCTCGGCCCGTTGCCCGCGCAGGGCGACAAGGGCAACGTGGTCGCGGCGGCTGTAGGCTTGCGCGAGCATCAGTTCCACGGCCCCCTTGGCCTCGCCCAGGCGGGCCATGGCGGAAGAGCCGGAGGCATCGACGACGAAGATCAGGACGCGGTCGGAGACTTGCCTGTAGCGCTTGAGGCGCAGGTCGGATCGGTGGACGATCAGCGCGCGATCTGCCGTGTCGGCCTGCCTGCGCAGGACCTGCCAGGGGGCGGCCTGGCGCAGCGTGGCGACGAGGTCGATGCGCGCGCTGCCATCGGGACGGCCGGGTCGTGAGGGCAGCGGGCGGCCCCTTCGGTTGCCGGCCCTGGCCGCGCCGGTGCCGGAGGCGCCCCGCGCGGCGCGGTTGGCGCGGTCGGACTGAAGCTTGGCCAGGATGTCGGGCGGCAGGGCGGCCTGCGCGGCCTCGATCAGATGGTCGGCGAGGGACTGGAGGTCTTGTTCCTCGGGCTGCGGGTCGGGCCTGTCGGGCTGGTCCGGCGGCGGCGGCTCGAGCGGCTGGTCGGGCCGGGCCTCGGCCTCGGGCAGGGCGCGGTGGGCGAGGCCGAGTTCGGCGGCGGCGATCAGGTCATCCTCGGTGACGGTCAGCCGCGCGTCGAGCGCCGCAATGGCGCGGGCGGCGCGGCGGGTGGTGAGGAGGGCGCGGGCGGAGGCGATGCCGAGGCGGGAGGCCAGG
>JBKBRG010000279.1:0-4275 GCA_046292325.1 Tabrizicola sp. | reverse complement strand
TGTTCGTCGGGGACGTTGAGGTTGGTGTGGAAGGCGAGGCTGGCGCCGGTTTCGTATTCCAGGATCGCGGTCTGGAAATCCACGATGTCGCCGTCGGAGGTGAACGGGTCATCGGTCGCCTCCCAGACGGATGTCTTGACGTGGAAGATCCCGGCCTCGGCGTTCGACCTGGGCGCGTTGGCGGGGACGAAGCTCTTGCGCCCGCCGAAGCTGGCCACGCGCCGGGGGCGCGAGCCGGTGACCATGTTGTAGATGTCGAGGTCGTGGCAGCACTTCTCCAGCATGAAGCCGCCGGCGAGCGCGGTCTTGCGCCGCCAGTCGCGCATGAAGAAGGCGCCGTGATAGGGGCCGATGTGTTCGTTGGCCTCGAGGGAGGTCACCTCGCCCAGCCAGCCCTGGGCCATGGCGGCGCGCAGGTCCGCCATGTGCTGCGAATAGCGCAGGACGAGACCGACCATGGCGCGGTCCGCGCCGCCGTGGGCGGCAAGAAGGCGCGCGAGGTCCAGCGTCTCGGCGATCGAGACCACGACGGGCTTTTCGGTGAAGACCTGCACCCCGGCCTGAAGCCCGAGGCGGATCTGGTCGAGGTGAAAGACGTTCGGGGAAAAGACGCAGTAGAGGTCGGGGCGGGCATCCGACAGCATCGCCTCGACCGAAGGATAGCGCGGGGTGTCCTCGCCGATCATCGCCAGATGCGTGGGCTGCGGGTCATAGTAGCCGACGACCTCGGCCTCGGGCATCTCAGCCTTCAGCGTGGTCAGGACATGGCCGGCCCGCAGGCCGATGCCCGAGGTGACGATACGCATCGCATTCTCCCTGGGTCAGGCGGCAAGAGCGGGGGCCTGCCGGCGCCGCAGCACGCGGCCCTGGGCGTCGAAGACATGGGCATCGGCGGGGGCGAAGGTCAGGCCGACCTCCTCGCCTTCGTGGACGGTGGTGTCGCCGGGCAGGGCGGCGCAGAGCTTCAGCCCGTCGCCCATCATCCCGTAGGCGATGGCGGTGCCGCCGAGGCGTTCAAGGACGCGGAGGCGCATGGTCAAACCCTGCCCGAGGCGCAGGTTTTCCGGCCGCACGCCGACCTCGACGCGGTCGCCGCTCCGGGCGGTTCCGGCCTCGACCGGGAGGGTCATGCGGGTGCCGCCGTGGAATTCCACCGTCAGGCCATCCGCCCCGGCGCCGGTGACGGTGGCGGGCAGAAGGTTCATGTTGGGCTGGCCGATGAAGGTGGCGACGAAGCGCGTGGCGGGGTGGTGGTAAAGCTCCATCGGGGTGCCGAACTGTTCGATCCGGCCCCTGTTCAGCACGACGATGCGGTGGGCCATGGTCATCGCCTCGACCTGGTCGTGGGTGACATAGACCATGGTTGCGTCGAGGTCGCGTTGCAGGGCGGAAAGTTCGACCCGCATCTCGCCGCGCAAGGCCGCGTCGAGGTTCGACAGCGGTTCGTCGAAGAGGAAGACCTTGGGGTTGCGCACGATCGACCGCCCGATGGCGACGCGCTGGCGCTGGCCCCCGGACAATTGTCCGGGCTTGAGGGTCAGCTTGTCGGTCAGTTGCAGGATCTCGGCCGCGCGGGCGACCTTGGCCCTGACCTCGGCCTCGGGCAGGCGGGCGACGCGGAGCGGGAAGGCGATGTTCTCGAAGATCGTGAGGTGGGGGTAGAGCGCGTAGCTCTGAAAGACCATCGAGATGCCGCGGTCCACCGGGGCGGCGTCCGAGACATCCCGGCCGTCGATCAGGATGCGCCCCGAGCTGGCGGCCTCGAGCCCGGCGATGATGCGCAGAAGCGTGGACTTGCCGCAGCCCGATGGCCCGACGAAGACGACGAATTCCCTGTCGCGGATTGCGAGGTCGATGCCGGACAGCACCTTGTGGGCGCCGAAGTCCTTGGTGATGGAGGTCAGCTCGAGCGTGGCCATGGGCGTCTCCGCAGGCAAGGGGGGAACGGGCCGCAGGGGCTGCGGCCCGCCGGATCGGGGTTACTGGATCGCCTTGATCCCCTCGGCCGCCTCGGTGACGGCCGCGTTGATGTCGGTGATCTCGCCCAGAAGCACGCCCTGGATCATGTTGGTGAACACCGCCTGCAACGAGGCGAAGTTGTAGACCATGGGTTCCGGCTTGCCGGTCGGGGTCGTCGCCAGGAACAGCTGCCATTCCGGGGCGTTGTAATAGGGGTCGGTGATGCCCTGCTCTTCGTATTTCTGGATCGGCGGCAGGCCCCATTCCTTGTCGAGCCCGTATTGCGAGGCGCCCGAGGTCAGGTGCGCGGCAAGCTTCATCGCCTCTTCCTCGACGCCCGAGCCCTTGAACACGGCGATCGAGTCGGTGATCAGGATCGAGCTGGAGCCGCCCGAGGGGCCATGCGGGATCGGGCCGGCCTTGAAGTTCTTCGCCGCATGCTGACCCATGCCCCAGGGGCCGGTGACATACATGCCGATCTTGTCGTCCTCGAACAGGGCCTGAAGGTTGCCGCGTTCCAGCGCCGTTGCGCCTTCGGCCATCACCGGCACGAGGTCGGCGTAAAGCTGGAGCGTCTCGCGCGCGGGCACGTCATCGAACTTGACCTCGCCGGTCTGGGTGTCGATCACGGTGCCGCCGTTCGAGTACATGAAGTCCAGGAACATGTGCATCGTGTTGTCGAAATCCTTGCCCGCGATGCCGATGCCGGCGACGCCGGTCTTTTCCTTGATCGCGGCGGCGTCGGCCTTCATCTGGTCCCAGGTCTCGGGCACCTTGCATTCGAGGCCGGCCTGTTCGTAGAGGTCGCAGTTCACGAACATCGCCTTGTTCGAGAAGGCATGCGGGAAGCCCCAGCGCTTGCCGCCGTCCTCGACGGTGGACAGGATGCCCGGCTGGTAGGCGGCTTCCTGTTCCGGCGTCAGCTCGATCGGCAGGATCTGGTCGGCCTTGGCCAGCTGCTTCAGGAAGCGCGAGCCGATGTAGGCCAGCGCCGGCGGGTCGCCCGCGGCGGCCATCTGCATGGCCTTCTCCGAACAGGTGCCCCAGGGCAGGAACTCGAGGTTGACCTTGATGCCGGGGTTGGCGGCCTCGAAGGCGGCGACCGAGTCCTTCTCGGCCTGCCGTTCGTCGCCGCACATGATGTAGTGCAGATCCTTGGCCAGCGCCGGCAGGGCGGTCGCGCCCATCAGGACGCCGGCCATCGCCAGTTTGTTGAGTGTCGTCATCGGTAACCTCCTTGTTGATCGGTCTGTCATTCCTTGACCGCCCCCGCCGTCAGACCGGCGACGAGGTAGCGTTGCAGGACGAGGAACACGAGAAGGACGGGCGTGATCCCGGTCAGGGCGGCGGCCATCATCATGTTCCACTCGACGTTCTGGTAGCCGATGAACTGCAACAGTCCGACCGGCAATGGGTGCAGGTTGCCGTTGGAGTTGAAGGTCACGGCGAAGAGATACTGCTGGGCGTAGGCGGTGATGAACACGGTGGTCGCCACCACCACCAGCCCGGGGCCGGCCAGGGGTAGGATCACCCGGCGCAGCGTGTAGAGGCGCGAGGCGCCGTCCATGTAGGCGGCCTCTTCCATCTCTTTCGGGATCTTCTCCAGGTAGCCGCGCAAAAGCCAGATGCCGGTCGGGATCAGGAAGGCCACGCCGGGGATGATCATCGCCCAGTAGGTGTTCAGAAGCCCGAGTGTCCGCATCAGCTTGTAGAGCGGGATCAGAAGGACGGCGCCAGCGAACATGTTGACTGACAGGAACAGGCCCAGCGACTGCGTCTTGAACGGGAAGTCCAGCCGCGCATAGGCATAGGCGGCGGGCACGATCACGATCATCGCGATGATCGTCACGGTCGTGGCGATGAAGATCGAGTTCCAGATGTAGCGGCCGAGAAGCGGCACGCGCTCCCACATCCGCGTATAGGCGTCGAAGCCGAAGTCGTCGGACCAGAACTGGTAGGGCGCACGGAAGATGTGATTGAGCGGCTTCAGCGAGGTCATGAACATCTCGAAGAAGGGCAGCAGGATGAAGGTCAGGAAGATCCCGATCCCGAGATAGATGCCGATCTTCTGAAGCAGCGTGTAACGGTCCATCATCCTATTTCACCCCATACCTGCGGTTCACCTTGCCCAGGACCCACAGGTAGAGCAGGCTGAAGAGGGCCAGCATGATGACGATGATGACCGCCCGCGCCGCCCCTTCGCCGAATTGCAGGTTGGCGATGGCCACCTTGTAGGTGTCGATGATCATCGTCGTGGTCCCGCCGCGCGGGCCGCCCTGGGTGAGGATCCAGATGATCTCGAAGCTGTTGAAGGTC
>JBKBRG010000278.1:0-4303 GCA_046292325.1 Tabrizicola sp. | reverse complement strand
GGGCAGAGAAGAACAGAGGACCCGATGAGCAAGCAGAACACCGACTCCGACGTCGCATTCATCTCGGCCCTGGCCGAGCTTCTGAACAAGAACGACCTGACCGAACTGTCGGTGAAGCGCGAATATGGCGAGGACGACAGCCTGGAAGTGCGCGTCGTGAAACAGGCCAACGTGGTGACGGTCGCCGCAGCGCCCGCCCCGGCGGTCCATGCCGCGCCCGCGCCGGTCGCGGCGGCAGCGGCGCCCTCTGCCCCCGCGGCTGCCCCGGCCAACGAGGATCCGGCCCAGCATCCCGGCGCCGTGACCTCGCCGATGGTCGGCACGGTCTATCTTGCCCCCGAGCCCGGAGCCGCCCCCTTCGTGACCGTCGGCTCCCAGGTGACCGAAGGCCAGACGGTCCTCATCATCGAGGCGATGAAGACGATGAACCACATCCCCGCCCCGCGCGCGGGCACGGTGAAGCGCATCCTGGTCGAGGATGGCCACCCGGTCGAATACGGCGCCCCCCTGATGATCGTCGAATAGGGACGGGCCGATGTTTGACAAGATCCTGATCGCCAACCGGGGAGAGATCGCGCTGCGCGTGATCCGGGCCGCCCGCGAAATGGGGATCAAGTCGGTGGCCGTCCATTCCACCGCCGACACCGACGCGATGCATGTGCGCATGGCCGATGAAAGCGTCTGCATCGGCCCGGCGCCATCCGCGGCCAGCTATCTGAACAAGGCGGCGATCATCTCGGCCTGCGAGATCACCGGCGCGCAGGCGGTGCATCCGGGTTATGGCTTCCTGTCGGAAAACGCCAGCTTCGCCCAGGCGCTGGAGGACCACGGCATCACCTTCATCGGGCCGAATGCGGAACATATCCGCATCATGGGCGACAAGATCACCGCGAAGGAGACGGCGAAAGAGCTCGGGATCCCCGTGGTCCCCGGCTCGGACGGCGGCGTGCCGGATTTCGAGACCGCCAAGAAGGTGGCCGAAGAGATCGGCTATCCCGTCATCATCAAGGCCACGGCAGGTGGCGGCGGGCGCGGGATGAAGGTGGCCAGGGACGCCTCGGAGCTTGAGATCGCCTTCCGCACGGCCCGGTCCGAGGCGAAGGCCGCCTTCGGCAACGACGAAGTCTACATGGAGAGATATCTCCAGCGGCCCCGCCACATCGAGATCCAGGTCTTCGGCGACGGCAAGGGGAATGCGGTGCATCTGGGCGAGCGCGACTGCTCGCTGCAACGCCGCCACCAGAAGGTCTTCGAGGAGGCCCCCGGCCCCGTCATCACGCCGAAGCTGCGGTCGGAGATCGGCACGATCTGCGCCAATGCGATGAAGAAGCTGAAATACATCGGCGCGGGCACGATCGAGTTCCTCTACGAGGACGGCAGGTTCTACTTCATCGAGATGAACACCCGGCTTCAGGTGGAACATCCGGTCACCGAGGCCATCTTCGGCGTGGATCTCGTGCGCGAACAGATCCGGGTCGCCTCGGGCCTGGGCCTTTCCTTCACGCAGGAGGATCTCGAGATCACCGGCCACGCGATCGAGGTGCGGATCAACGCCGAGAAGATCCCCGGCTTTTCCCCCTGCCCCGGCCGGATCACCCAGTTCCATGCCCCGGGCGGCCTCGGCGTGCGGATGGATTCGGCGATCTACGACGGCTACCGGATCCCGCCCCATTACGACAGCCTGATCGGCAAGCTGATCGTGCATGGCCGCGACCGGCCCGAGGCGCTGGCCCGGCTGAAGCGGGCGCTGGGAGAGCTGATCATCGACGGCATCGACACCTCGATCCCGCTGTTCCACATGCTTCTGGCCGAACCCGACATCCAGAACGGCGAATACAACATTCACTGGCTGGAAAAGTGGCTGGAAAAGCAGTTCTCCTGATCCGAACGGGGCGCCCTGCCAAGGGGCGCCTCACCGCGAAAGTTCTCTGAAACTTTCGCAAAATCCCTCGAAGGATCTTGCGATGTCCGTGCCCGCCGACGAGATCACCCCGGACATCCTGCTGCGTGCCTATGCGATGGGCATCTTTCCGATGTCCGATGGCCGCGACGACCCCGAGATCCACTGGATCGACCCGCGCCGGCGGGGCGTGCTGCCGCTCGACGGTTTCCATCTGTCGCGCTCGCTGGCGCGACGGATCCGGACCGCCGGGTTCCGCGTGACCGCCGACACGGCCTTCGAGCCGACCGTCGCAGCCTGCGCCGACCGCGGCGAGACCTGGATCAGCCGCCGCATCCAGCGCCTGTATGTCAGGCTGCATGAGCTGGGCTTCGCCCACAGCGTCGAGGTCTGGCAAGGCGACCTGCTGGTGGGCGGGGTCTACGGGGTGACGCTCGGCGCGGCCTTCTTCGGGGAAAGCATGTTCTCGCGCGTGACGGATGCCTCGAAGATCGCCCTGGCCTTCACGGTGCACCGGCTGCGGGCGGGCAGCTTCCGCCTGTTCGACACCCAGTTCCTGACGCCGCATCTGGCCAGCCTCGGCGCCATCGAGATCTCGCGCGCCGACTATCACCGCAGGCTGGCCGAGGCCCTGGCCCAGAGCGCGGATTTCCTGCCGCGCGGCTATTCGCCCTCACCCGCCTCGGTCGTCTCGGGGCTGACCTCCGGAAGGGCATCGCCGGGCAGGATGCAGCCGAGCACCCAGACATCATAGCGCGGATGATCCAGCGCCGAGAGCGCGGGCGAGGAGGCCAGCATCCAGCCCGAGAACAGCTGCATCTGGGTCGTCTCTTCCAGGATCGTCAGATGCGCCTCCGAATCCGAGGCGGGGTTTCCGGTGGGATAGCGGCAGCTGTCCAGCCGGACGATCAGCCGGCCGAACTTGGCCGTCTGACCGCGCGACAGCGTGACGTCGCCGGTCGAACTGGTCAGCTTGTCCAGAAAGCGCAGCGACGCGCCGTCGGATTCGGTGAACTCCGGACCTCCGGCCTGTCCGGTTTCCTGCGCTGCGGCCGGCAGCGCCAGCGCAAGGACGACTGCCGCAAGCAGCGGCCTCATGGCGCGGGCGCCTCGTCCGCCGCGGGCTCGCCCCCGCTGTCGCCCCCGCCGGCAAACTTCATCAGAAGGGTGATCAGGCTGACCGCGCTCTGGGTGTCCTCGATCTCGCCGCCGGGCTCCAGCATCTCCAGCGCCCCGCCCGGCTGGACCTCGACGAAGGTGCCCCCCAGCAGGCCCTCGGAGGCGACCAGGATCGTCGAATCGACCGGCACCGCCACGTCCTTGCGCATGGAGATCGTCGCATCGGCGAAATAGGTCTCGGGGTTCAGCGTCAGGGCGGTCACGGTGCCGACCTTGACGCCGGCAAGCCGCACATCGGTGCCGACACGCACGCCCTCGGCCGACCGGAAACTTGCCGTCAGCGGATAGCTGTCGGGCGCGGCACCGACCCCTGCGCCCCGCGCGGCATAGACGGCAAAGCCCAGGGCAACGGCAAGCACGGCCGCTCCGGCCAGGATCTCGGCGCGTTCGTAGGCCATCACTCGGGCTGCCACGCCTCGTAGTCGCCCCTTGCGACCGGCTCGGCACGCCGGATCGAGCCCGGCGGCACATAGGCGGCCTCGGTGCCGGTCCGGTTCTCCTGATGCGGCTTTTCCCAGGGCTTGCGGCGCAGGGGCCGCTTGGTCGGCGGCTCATCCCAGGTGTAATGCAGCCAGCCGTGCCAGTCGGGCGAGATGCGGCTCGCCTCCATCTCGCCGTTGTAGATCACCCAGCGCCGCTTGCCGTCGCGGGTCTGATAGAAGACGTTGCCGGCATCATCCTCGCCCACCTTCATGCCCTTGCGCGCGGTGAAGATCTGGGTGCCGATCGTCTGGCTGTTCCACCAGGTCAGCAGGCGTTTCAGGAAGTACATCGGGGCCTCCGCTTCGATTGCCCCTGATATGGCCGAAACCCGGGGCGAGGTCTAGGGCCAAGGCCGATCAAAAGAAAAGGCGGGCCGAAGCCCGCCTCGTCCTTGCGTCCCGGGCAAGGCCTATGCCTTGACCGGCTCTTTCTTCTTGGCCTCGGTGTAGACCAGCATCGGCTTGGCGCCGGCGTTCACCGCCTCTTCCTTCACCACGACCTCCTCGACCCCGTCCATGCCGGGCAGTTCGAACATCGTGTCCAGAAGGATGTCCTCCATGATCGACCGCAACCCGCGGGCGCCGGTCTTGCGCTTGATCGCGCGCTTGGCGATGGCGGTCAGGGCATCGGGGGTGAAGGTCAGCTTCACGCCCTCGATCTCGAACAGGCGCTGGTATTGCTTGACCAGCGCGTTCTTCGGCTCGGTCAGGATCGTCACCAGCGCCGCCTCGTCGAGGTCGG
>JBKBRG010000277.1:0-4303 GCA_046292325.1 Tabrizicola sp. | reverse complement strand
AAATATCCCGGGGTCCGGGGCAGCGCCCCGGGGGCTGCCGTCAGGCGACGACCTCCGCCACCTCGAGGCAGGCGTGAAGCAGCACATCCGTCCCCGCCGCGGCCCATTCCGGCGAAATCTCCTCCGCCTCGTTGTGGGAAAGCCCGTCCACGCAGGGGCACATGATCATCACCGTGGGGGCGACACGGTTGATCCAGCAGGCGTCGTGGCCCGCGCCCGAGACGATGTCCATGTGGGAATATCCCAGCTTTTCCGCCGATTGCCGGACGATCTTGACCAGACCGGGGTCGAAGGTGACGGGATCGAAATGGCCCACCTCCTCGATCTCGCAGCCAAGCCCCATTTCCCTGGCCACCGCATGCGCCGCGCGGATGACCTCGGCCTTCATGGCATCCAGCTTGGCCTGTTCGGGCGACCGGATATCCACCGTGAACACGCATTTCCCCGGGATCACGTTGCGCGAGTTCGGGTAGACGTTGCACTGGCCCACCGCGCCCACGGCGTTCGGCTGGTGGCTCATCGCGATCTGGTGGACGCGCTCGGTGATCCGCGCCATGCCGAGGCCGGCATTCACCCGCATGTGCATCGGCGTCGATCCGGTATGCGCCTCGCGCCCCGTCAGCGTGATCTGCAGCCACCACAGGCCCTGGCCATGCGTGACGACGCCAATGTCCTTGCCCTCGGCCTCCAGGATCGGGCCCTGCTCGATGTGCAGCTCCAGCATGGCATGCATCTTCCGCGCCCCCACGGGTTCGTCGCCCACCCAGCCGATGCGCTTCAATTCGTCGCCGAAGGCCTTTCCCTCGGCATCCTTGCGGGAATAGGCATAATCCTGCGTGTGCATCCCCGCGAAGACGCCGCTGGCCAGCATGGCGGGCGCAAAGCGCGTGCCCTCCTCGTTCGTCCAGTTCGTCACCACGATCGGCCGGCGGGTCCTGACGCCCATGTCGTTCAGCGTGCGCACCACCTCCAGCGCGCCCAGGACCCCGAGCACACCGTCATACTTGCCGCCCGTGGGCTGGGTGTCGAGGTGCGACCCCATGTAGACCGGCAGCGCATCGGGATCGGTGCCCGCGCGCGTGGCGAACATGTTGCCCATGGTGTCCACCCCCATGGTCATCCCCGCCGCCTTGCACCACGAGGCAAAGAGATGCCGTCCCTCGCTGTCGGCATCGGTCAGGGTCTGTCGGTTGTTGCCGCCCGCAACGCCCGGCCCGATCCGGGCCATCTCCATCAGGCTGTCCCACAGACGCGCGGGGTTGATCCGCAGGTTGTCCCCGGTTGCTGGCATCTGACACTCCCTGTTCGCGCCGGGGCCATCCTGCCCCTTGCCGCGACTCGTTTCCTGACCGTATGGTCAAGCTGAAGGCGACCACAACCTGACCATTCGGTCAACGAAAATCCGAGGAGCGATGAGCGGCGACGCCCAGATTTCACGCATCAGGCCGGGACGTCGCACGGATATCCGGCGCGAGAACGAACGCGCCATTCTCGAGGCCGCCGAGAAGGTCTTTGCCGAGGCCGGCTTCGGGGGGGCCACGATGCAGCTGATCGCCGACATGGCGGGGCTGCCCAAGGCGAATCTGCACTACTACTTCGCCACGAAAGAGGACCTGTATCGCCGGGTCGTGCAGCAGATCTTCGAGATCTGGCTCGATGCGGCATCGAGCTTCGACGATGCGCCGGGGCCGGTGGAGGGGATCGGCGCCTACATCGACGCCAAGATGGACATTTCCCGCACCCATCCGCATGGCTCGAAGGTCTGGGCCAGCGAGGTGATGCACGGGGCGCCCGTGATCCAGGATTATCTGGAGACGACGCTGCGCGACTGGACCGAGGGCCGGATCGCGGTGATCCGGCGCTGGATCGACGAGGGAAAGATGCGGCCGGTGAACCCCCGGCATCTTCTGTATCTGCTCTGGGCCACGACGCAGCACTACGCGGATTTCGGGCATCAGATCCAGACGCTGAACGGTGGCCGGCCGCTCAGCGACGCGCAATGGCAAGAGGCCAAGGCCAGCGTGAAGGACATGGTCCTGCGCGGCATCGGGGCGATCTGAGGGAGCGGAGATGGACAGGACCGAACTGGAGGCGGAATACGCAACCCTCATCCTGCCCGCCTTCGACGAGCTGTCGGCGCTTCGGCTGGGACAGGTCCTGGTCGATCTGGCCCTTGCCGAGGATCTGCCCGTGGTCATCGACATCCGCACCAGTGACCGGACGCTCTTCCATGCCGCCCTGCCGGGCTCGGCGCCGCTCAACGACCTCTGGGCGCGGCGCAAGTCGAACACGGCGCTGAAATTCCAGCTGCCCTCGCTTCTGGTCGGACGCCTGCTCGCGGCCAAGGACGAGACGCTCGCCCGCCACGGGCTTTCGACCGAGGATCACGCAGAGGCGGGCGGCGCGGTGCCGATCCGCGTCGCCGGGGTCGGCCTGGTGGCGGTGGCCACCGTCTCGGGCCTGCCCCAGGTCGAGGACCACCGGCTGGTCGTCCGCGGGCTCCGCGCGCTGATCGAGCCTGCGGGCACGGCCTGATCCGGGCCCGCGGGGCAGCGGGGGGTTTGACCCCTTGCCGGCCTGCGCGCTATTCCCAAGCTGTCAGTCCCGTCACCCTGGTCCCGCATGCCTGCCACGCCACGCCCCCGGTCCCGCATCCAGCAGAAGAACCGCGAGGTCATTCTCGACGCCGCGCTGGAGGTCTTCTCGGCCCATGGCTTCCGTGGCGCCACGCTGGACCAGATCGCCGAAGTCGCGGGTCTGTCGAAGCCCAACCTGCTCTACTATTTCCCGTCGAAAGAGGCAGTGCACCAGGCGCTGCTGACCGGGCTTCTGGACACCTGGCTGGATCCGTTGCGCGCGATGAACCCGGCCGGGGATCCCTTGCGCGAGATCCTGGGCTATGTCCGGCGCAAGCTGGATCTGGCCCGCGACTTTCCGCGCGAAAGCCGGCTGTTTGCGGGCGAGATCCTGCAAGGCGCGCCAAGGATGCGCGAAGCGATCGAGGGCGACCTGCGCGCGCTGGTGGCCGACAAGGCCGTGGTCCTGACCCGCTGGATGGAGGAAGGCCGGATCGCCCGGGTCGACCCCGTGCATCTGATCTTTTCGATCTGGGCCCTGACCCAGCACTATGCCGATTTCGACATCCAGGTGCGCGCCGTCCTCGGCCCCGGCCACGATCCCTTTGCCGAGGCGGGCCGGTTCCTCGAAACGCTCTTCACCCGCCTGCTGACGCCCGATGCGTAAAGTCTTAACTTGAAACAGGCTGAGAAGCCGTTGATTTCGGGTTAAGATCCGCTTGCTCTTTTGACTGAAAGGAGGGCGAGCGATGGGCCTCATCACCAGCATCCGTGCGCCGCTTCCGGTGGCAGAGGCGCCCCTGCATCCATCCGTCCTGCCGCGACCGGACCGGTCGCACGCCGCTCACGGGACGACTGCCGTTGCGGCACCCATGATGGCGGGGGCCGTGACCCAGGCCCCGGCCGGACAGGGTGCCGACCCGCAGCTTCTGCTGAGCCGGGCAGCGGCCGAGTCCAGTGCCGCCGCCGCCGCAGAGGCGGCCCGGGACGCCTACATCAAGGCAAGCATTGCCGCCGGCATCAGCCCCCTGCCCCTGCCCTGAGCCGAAGGGTCCGCGCGCAAGAATTTTCGCCGAAAATTCTTGCGCCACCAGGGGCCGTTCATCCTGTCTTAACCTTGCCGGCCGAAACTCGGCCCATGTTCCCGGCGTCCGTCCAGACCGAAAGCCTGCCCTGGCTCGATCACGTCTTCTCTGCCAAGGCGGTGGCGAATGGTGGCGTCGTGCGCCGGTCGATCCGGGATGTGGAGCGCGAAGTCGGTCGCGCGCGCTTTGTGCAGGAGGTCCGCCGCCGCGGATTCCATCTGGTGGAATGCGGCGGCCAGTTCATCGTGATCTGCAACCAGGGCCAGGTCAGGATCCTCTGCTGAGCCAGGGGCAACCCAAGAATTTTCGTCGAAAATTCTTGGGTTCTTCCGAACTACTCGGCGGCCTGCACGCTCGGATTGTTCGGATGGGTGGTCCAGTTCGCATAGTCGCCCACCTTCACACCCGTCCGCGGATCGACCGACCCCTTGGGCAGGGGCACCATCGTGATGCAGTTGTCCACCGGACAGACGTTGACACACAGGTTGCAGGCCACGCATTCCTCGTCCTTCACGGTGAAGGTGCGGTCGGCCGACATGGCGATCGCCTGATGGCTGGTGTCCTCGCAGGCCGCATAGCAGCGACCGCACTTGATGCAGTCGTCCTGGTTGATCCGCGCCTTGGTGACGTAGTTCAGGTTCA
>JBKBRG010000276.1:0-4307 GCA_046292325.1 Tabrizicola sp. | reverse complement strand
ACATCGACCCGCGCGCCGCCATCGCCGCTGCCCGGACGCAGGGTCATGCCGAAGCCTCGCCGCGTCTCGGTGCCAAGTGCCCAGTTGAAGGGAATGGTGAACCGGATCCCCTTGTCGAACCCGCTTTCGCCGAAGTCCTCTGCGCTGACATCCGTCACCGTGGCAAAGGCCCCGACCCGCCAGCCATTCGCGAAGACGCGGTCGATCGAGATCGTCGCGCCGACATCCCCGGCCAGATACCTGCCGACGTCCAGCTGGCCAAGATAGCCATTGCCGAAGTCGTAGTAGGCCGACACATGGCCAGTCACGACATCGTAGTCATATTCGTCGAAGCCGAGGCCACCGTCGGTGTCGCGCTGACGCGTGTAGTTGGCCTCGATTCCCAGGGCCAGCGGGCTATCCACCGGTTTCCACAGAAGCTCGCCCGACACACCGGCATGCATGCGCTCCAGATAGCCCACCGTGATGCGGGAATAGAGATCCGGCGCCGGCCGCGCATACCAGGCGAAGGTCAGACGCTCCAGCGCGGGGTCTCCGAATTCGGTATAGCGCGAGCCGTCGCTGCGCACATGCGGCAGGGGCGAGGTCGAGGGGCTGCCGAGGTCGGTGTTGCTGGCAAGCTGCTTGTAGACCGAACCCGCGACCACGAAGCCCGGCGCGAAGTTGTAGCTGGCCGTCAGGCGCAGGCCGATGTCGCCCTTTGACGGTTCCGCAAGGCGCAGCGCCGGACGCAGGCCCCAGGAGAACCTCGGATAAAGATCCTCGTCGCCGATGGCATGGGCCGGGACCGGCCCCGCATCGGTGACGGTGACCCGCTCGCGCAGCAAGGTGGCGTTGTCGGCGGTGTATTCCAGCCCTTCCAGGTCGCTGCGGCGGATGGTGATCTTCGAGGTCCCCATGCCGTTGACCACGGGCACGATCTCGAACACCTCGACCGAGGCGGGCATGACATGGCTCAGCGCGCGTGCCGTCCGGCCCACGGCCTGCGAGCCCGCGTCGATCCGGCTGTTGCGGATGCGGACCTGCACGGTCGTCTCGGTGTAGGCCAGGTTCTCGACCGCGATTCCGTCGGCCGCCAGCCGCTTGGCCAGGTTCTTGCGCAGGATCGACCCGGCATTGGCCTGCGTTACCCAGCCGCCGTCATAGGCGTCCGGGTCGGCCGCCCTCGACGGCCGCGCCTTGACGGGGGCCGGAGCAGCGCCGGCGATCCCGCCGGTCAGGCGGCTTTTCGGGTCGAGGATCACATGGAACGTCAACCCGATCTCCGAGCCATACAGCGAATAGACCCCGAACCGCATGTTGGGATTGCGCTGATACTCGAAGCCGAAGTTGAACGGGCTGTCGCGTTCGAACAGGCCGCGCACCTCGTCCTCGGTCACATAGGCGTCCGATGAATACTCGCCCTTGAAGGTCCAGCTGTCGCTGATCCTGTATTCGACACCTGCGAAGGGCGCCGCATCGCCGCGGAACCACTGGTCGGCATTGGGCGTGCCGGTCGGGCTGACCGGCGGACGGTCGCCGAAGGGCGCCCCGATGCCGCCGTAACTGCCCAGCCGGCCCCAGCCGAGGCCCGCCGTCACCTTCAGCCGGTCGCCGAAGTTCTTCGTCGCCGCGACGTATTCCGAGGCGAACAGCCCCTGTCCGGTCATGTCCTGCAAGCCGATGGTCAGGGCGGGGCGCCAGGTGCCTTCCTTAAGGATCTGGTAGCGCAGGTCGATGCTGCGGTCGGTCTCCTTGGCATCGCCGGGAATCACCGCGTCCCAGTCGCGCCAGGTCTGGAACCGGAACGAGGCGGACAACCTTTCGCTGAACTGGAAGCTGAAGGTCGTGCGGGTGATCGGACCTGCCAGCGAGGTGCTGAAGGAAAAGGTCGCATCCTTCTGCGCCTCGCCCGACGGCATGTCGATCAGGCCGGTTGCCCCGTTGATGTTCAGCGTGCCCGTGCTTTCGGCATGTGCCGCAACCGACAACGCGGTGCTCGCGGCAAGCAGGGCAAGCAGGCGGATTTGCAGGACTTGCATGATGACCAGATCCGGGGTTTCGGTTCAGTCTATGCGAAGATCGGGCGATCAGGGCAAGGGGCTTCGACGAGGCCGCCGGCACAATATCGGGGATATCGGCATTTCGGCCAGCACGATCCCCTGCACCGTCAGGTGCCGTCGCTTTCCAGACTGATCCGCAGTTCCCGCAGGACGGACAAGAGCGCGCGCACCTTCTCGGGGCCGATCGACTGCACGACCTCGGCAATCAGCGGCACCACGCTGGCCACCGCTCCGTCGCGCGCCGCCCGTCCGCTGGGACTGATCGCGACGAATTTCTGCCGGGCGTCCTCCCAGTCGGGGCGGATATGGACATGGCCGGCCCATTCCAGCTTGGCCAGAGTGTTGGTCATCGCGCCGCGGGTCACATGGAAGGCCCGCGCCAGTTGCGCCGGAGTGCGTTCGTCGTTGATGCGCGCCAGATGGTTCAGCACGCTGAAATGGGACAGTTCCATCCCCTTCGGCAGCACCTTGGAAATGCGGTTCCGCGCCAGCTGGTCGGCCATGAACAATTCGCCGAACAGCGCGACCGCGATGTCATCCGCCTTCTCGCGGCTTGCCGTGTCCCGGCTCATGGCCCCTCGAAGCTCCGGTCATGCGACAGGGACGGCACGCGACCGCGCGCCTTCTCGACCTCGTCCAGGTCCAGATCGACCAGCGTCACCCCCGGCTCGGTTCCGGCATCTGCCAGCACCTCGCCCCAGGGGGCAATGGCCAGGGAATGGCCATGGGTGCGGCGGCCCCTGCCCTGCGTCTCGGGGTGGAACCCGGTCTGCGCCGGGGCCAGCACGAAACAGCCTGTCTCGATGGCGCGGGCGCGCAGCAGGGGTTCCCAATGCGCCGCGCCGGTGATGTGGTTGAAGGCCGCAGGCACCGTGATGATCTGCGCCCCGCCTTGCGCCAGCCGCCGATACAGCGCCGGAAAGCGCACGTCATAGCAGACCGTCATGCCGATCTTCGCGAACGGGGTCTCGGCCAGGACCGCCCGCGCGCCGGGCCGGTAGCCTTCGCTCTCGCGGTAGATCTCGGTGGCCGAGACGTTCACGTCGAACATGTGGATCTTGTCATAGCGCGCGGCGATCCCGCCGTCCGGCGCGATCAGGAAGCTGCGATTGGCAAAGCGGCCATCCGCGTCATGGGTCAACAGACCCAGCGAGCCGATCAGAAGCCAGATGCCTGCCGCCCGCGCCTCGGCCCGCAGCGCGGCCAGCGTCGGGTCGTCCTCCTCGTGCCGGAAGACGTTGCGCTGATGCGTCCGGCTGGAGGACAGGCCGTTCGTCAGTTCCGGGGTCAGCACGAAGCCCGCGCCTGCGGCGGCAGCCTGACGCACAAGGCCGACCGTCACCGGCAGGTTCGCCGCCGGGTCGTCCGTCACGGTCAGCTGGACCAGGCCCGCGCGCATCACGCGGCCAGAAGCGGGTCAAGCTTGCCGGCGCTGTCCAGCGCATAGAGGTCGTCGCAGCCGCCGACATGAACCTCGCCGACGAAGATCTGCGGCACGGTGCGCCGGCCGTGGGCGCGCTGGACCATCGCCTCGCGCAGCGCCGGGTCGCGGCTGACGTCGATCTCGGCGTAGGCCACGCCCTTCTTCTGCAGCAGCCGCTTGGCGGCGAGGCAATAGGGGCAGATGGGGGTTGTGTAGATTTCGACGGGTCGCATCGGGGCACCTCTTTCGCGCCCGAATATAGGGGTTCAGCCGTCTTTCGCAACGCGCGCCAGCGCCAGCACCGAGACCGACCGCGCGCCGGCCGACATCAGCGCCTCGGTCGCCGCGGCAAAGGTCGCGCCCGAGGTCATCACGTCATCGACCAGCAGGATGTCGCGGTCGCGCACCCGCGCCGCGCGCGCACCGGGAACTGCGAAGGCATCCAGCAGGTTGGCAAAGCGCGCCTCGCGGCCCTTGCCGTCCTGGGTGCCGGTGGCCCGGCGGCGGGTCAAGGCGTCCGGGCAATGCTCCAGCCCCGCCGCGCGCGCGATGCCCCGCGACAGCAGCGCCGCCTGGTTGTAGCGGCGCCGGAACAGCCGCATCCAGTGCAGAGGCACCGGCACGACCAGCATCCCCGGCCGCAGGATCGGCCGCGCCACGCGGACCATCCAGTCCGATGCCGGTCGCGCCAGATCCATCCGGTCGCCGTGCTTCAGCGCCAGCACCAGGTTGCGGGCATTCCCATCGTAGATCAGCGCCGACCGTCCCCTTTCCCAGGGGCGGGCGATGGTCAGGCAGTCGTCGCACAGCACCTCTTCGCTGCTGTCGGTGCCGGGTAGCGG
>JBKBRG010000275.1:0-4310 GCA_046292325.1 Tabrizicola sp. | reverse complement strand
GGACGTGGTCTTCACCTGGAACGGCACGACCAGCGGTTGCCGCGTGCCGAACGGCGATGCGATCCCGGCAGACCGCGCCGGCCTGACGATCTGCGACGCGACCTCTGCGGCCTTCGCGATGGACCTGCCCTGGGAGAAGCTCGATGTCACCACCTTCTCCTGGCAGAAGGTGCTGGGCGGCGAAGGCGCGCATGGCATGCTGATCCTGTCGCCCCGCGCGGCAGAGCGGCTGGAGAGCCATACCCCCGCCTGGCCGCTGCCCAAGATCTTCCGCCTGACCTCCAAGGGCAAGCTGATCGAGGGCATCTTCCAGGGCGAGACGATCAACACCCCCTCCATGCTGGCCACCGAGGATTATCTCGTGGCGCTGAAATGGGCCAGATCGATCGGCGGCCTGCCCGCCCTGATCGCCCGGGCCAACGCCAATGCGCAGGTCGTCTGGGATTTCTGCGCCGCAAACCCCTGGATCGCGAACCTGGCGGAAGACCCGGCGACGGCCTCGACCACCTCGGTCTGCCTGAAATTCACCGACCCGCGCATCACCGACGGCGAGGCCTTTGCGAAGGCCGTGGCCAAGCGGATCGAGAAGGCCGGGGCGGGCTTCGACCTCGGCGCCTACCGCGACGCGCCGCCCGGCCTGCGCATCTGGTGCGGCTCGACGGTTGAGACCGCTGATGTCCAAGCGCTGATGCCCTGGATCGACTGGGCCTTCCACGCCGAAATCGCCGCGCTGAGCCAGGCCGCCTGAACCGGCGATGGGCGCATCGCCCATCCGACCTTCCCGCCATTCCGCAGGATGGGCGATTCGCCCATCCCGCCGCCAACCCTAGAAAGGACCACGCAAATGGCCCCCCGCGTTCTCGTTTCCGACGAACTCTCCGAAACCGCCGTGCAGATCTTCCGCGACCGTGGCGTCGAGGTGGACTACATGCCGAAACTCGGCAAGGACAAGGAAAAGCTGGCCGAGATCATCGGCCAGTATGACGGCCTTGCCATCCGCTCGGCCACCAAGGTGACCGAAAAGCTGCTGGAAAGGGCCACCCGGCTGAAGGTCGTCGGCCGCGCCGGGATCGGGGTCGACAACGTGGACATCCCCGCCGCCTCGAAGAAGGGCGTCATCGTGATGAACACGCCCTTCGGCAACTCCATCACCACCGCCGAACACGCGATTGCCCTGATGTTCGCCATCGCCCGCCAGATCCCCGAAGCCAATGCCTCGACCCATGCCGGAAAGTGGGAGAAGTCGCGCTTCATGGGGGTCGAGCTGTTCAACAAGACCCTCGGCGTGATCGGGGCCGGCAACATCGGCGGCATCGTCTGCGACCGCGCGGTGGGCCTGCACATGAAGGTCATCGCCTACGACCCCTTCCTGTCCGAGGACCGCGCCACGCAACTGGGCGTGACCAAGGTCGAACTTGACGAGCTTCTCGCCCGGGCCGACTTCATCACCCTGCACGTCCCCCTGACCGACAAGACCCGCAACATCCTGTCGCGCGAGGCGCTGGCGAAGACGAAGAAGGGCGTGCGCATCATCAACTGCGCCCGTGGCGGGCTGATCGACGAGGCGGCGCTGCTGGACGCGCTGAATTCCGGCCATGTCGCCGGGGCCGCGCTGGACGTGTTCGAGGTGGAACCGGCGACCGAAAACCCGCTCTTCGGTCACCCCAACGTCGTCTGCACCCCGCACCTCGGCGCCTCGACCACCGAAGCGCAGGAGAACGTCGCCCTCCAGGTGGCCGAGCAGATGTCGGACTACCTGCTGACCGGCGCGGTGCAGAACGCGCTGAACATGCCGAACGTGACGGCGGAAGAGGCGGCGGTGATGGGCCCGTGGATCAAGCTGGCGGGCCATCTCGGCGCCTTCATCGGCCAGATGACGGACGAGCCGATCAAGGCGATCAACATCCTCTATGACGGCTCGGTCGCCGAGATGAACCTCGCCGCGCTGAACCAGGCGGTGATCGCCGGGGTGCTGAAGGCGCAGAACCCGGACGTGAACCTTGTGTCCGCCCCCGTGGTGGCCAAGGAGAAGGGCATCCAGATCTCGACCACGCGGCAGGAAAAGACCGGGGTCTTCGACGCCTACATCAAGGTCACCATGGTCACCGACAAGCGCGAACGCTCGGTCGCAGGCACCTGCTTCTCGGACGGCAAGCCGCGCTTCATCCAGATCAAGGGCATCAACATCGACGCCGAGATCGGCCGGCACATGCTCTACACCACCAACGAGGACGTGCCGGGGATCATCGGGCTTCTGGGCATGACGATGGGCAAGAACAACGTCAACATCGCCAACTTCACCCTCGGCCGGTCGGGCGTGGGGCAGGATGCGATCGCGATCCTCTACCTCGACCAGCCGATCGACCCCAAGGTGATCGAGACGCTGGAAGGCACCGGCATGTTCCAGCAGGTCCGTGCCTTGCAGTTCGAGGTCGCCTGACCCGCCTTGCGGCTTGCCCTGTTCCCAACTACTCCACGGCGGACCGGGGGGTGCCCCCCGGCCTCCTCCGGCGGGATCCGACAGATGCACATCTACGCCATCGGCGACATCCACGGACAGCTCGACCTCCTGCGGGCGGCACATGACCTGATCGCCGAGGACATGGCGATGCATGGTCCCGGGCAGGTCGTCCATGTCGGCGATCTGGTGGACCGCGGGCCGGACAGCCGCGGGGTGATCGACTTCCTGATCGCCGGGCTTGCCGAGGGCCGGGACTGGGTGGTTCTGAAAGGCAATCACGACCGCATGTTCGCCCGCTTCCTGCGCAACCCGTGGGAGCCGGAGCCCGGCCTGCGGGCGGAACTTTCCTGGCTGCACCCCCGGCTCGGCGGGTCCGACACGCTGCGGTCCTATGGCGTGGCGAATGCCGGGGACCGACCGATCGACAAGGTCCATTCCGAGGCGCTGGCCGCAGTGCCGAAGGCGCATCTCGACTTTCTCGCCACTCGCCCGACCCTGCACCGGGCGGGCGAGGCCGTCTTCGTCCACGCCGGGATCCGGCCCGGCGTGCCGCTGGAGGATCAGAGCGAAACCGATCTGGTCTGGATCCGTGAGCCCTTCCTCAGCGAGGGGATGAGTCATGGCCCGCTGATCGTGCATGGCCATACCGCCATCGAGGCCGCCACCCATTACGGCAACCGGCTGAACCTCGACAGCGGCGCGGCCTATGGCGGGCCGCTCTCGGCCGTGGTGATCGAGGGACGCGAGGCCGCGCTTCTCACCCCGCAGGGCCGCCGCAAGCTCTTCGTCAACAGGGGCTGACCGCCTGCGGCGTGCAAGCGGCTGCGCGCGACGGGCCGTCTCAGGGATGTTCGCGCCGGATCAGCCGCTTGACCGACCGTCCGCCAAGATAGCCGAAAACCGCGACCGCCAGGCCCACGACCTCGGCGATTGCGGGGCCTTCGGGAATGCCGTGCACGATCAGCGCCGCGCCCATCAGGGCCAGCCCGCCCAGGCTGACCCAGAGCCAGAACCACAGCTCGCCCCGCGTCGGGCCAAAGCGCCAGGGGTTCTTCTCGTCCATCGCTTCGCCTCCTGCTCGGCCGCCACGGACGGCCGGATTTCGTCAGGGTAATGCAGACCGCACTTTACCGGAAACGTGCGGCATGCTTGCCTGCCGGCCATGACCGCCGCCACCGCCCGCGACCGCCTGACCAAGGTCCTGATCATCCTCGGGATCATCCTGCTTACGGCCGCCTGGCTGCTGTGGATCGGTCGCGAGCCGATCTGCAAATGCGGCTCCGTCAAGCTGTGGCACGGCGAGGTCGTCAGCGCCGAGAATTCGCAGCACCTTTCCGACTGGTACACGCCCAGCCACATCATTCACGGCTTCCTGTTCCACGGGGCCCTCTGGCTGGTCGCCCGGCGCCTGTCCTTCGGCTGGCGGCTGGCCATCGCGACGCTGGTCGAATGTGCCTGGGAGATCGTCGAGAACTCGGATGCGGTGATCGAACGCTACCGGACCGTCACCATCTCGCTGGACTATTACGGCGACTCGGTCATCAACACCGTCTCCGATGTCGGGGCGATGGTCCTGGGTTTCTGGCTGGCGAGCCGCCTGCCGGTCTGGGCCACCGTAGCCCTGATCGTCCTGTTCGAGGCCGCGACGGCGCTGATCATCCGCGACGGCCTGGCGCTGAACGTGCTGATGCTGCTTCATCCGGTGGACTGGATCGCCGACTGGCAGGCCGCGCGCCCGGTCTAAGAATTTTCGTCGAAAATTCTTAGACCCGCATCCGGCGCAGCGACAGCACCGCAGCCAGGCTCAGCCCCAGCAGGATCCCGGCCACCAGCACGAAGAATCCCCGCT
>JBKBRG010000274.1:0-4318 GCA_046292325.1 Tabrizicola sp. | reverse complement strand
AAACGCAGACCTGCCCCGCTGGCTTGACTGGTTCAACCGATCACGACCACACTCCGCTCTCAACGGCACATCGCCCCTCGCAAGGGTGAACAACCTGATGAGAACTCACAGCTAGCGCGGGCCGGGGACCGCGGTCAATGGGCAGTTCCGCTCTGGAAAGCCTGACTTGTGGCTGCCGTCCCGCCCCGCCACCCTGCCCAAAGCCCGCCCCTGCCACAGGACCAGCACATGCGCCTTCCCACCCTTGCCGCGGTCGTCGCAACGGCCACCTTCGCCCCCGCCCAGGCCCAGGTCCGCGAGATTCCCGGAACCGAGTTCGAGGCCGGCAACTGGATCGGGGGCGCCTATACCGATGCCGCCGGCAGGTTCTCCTATTGCTATGCCACGGTCAGCTACGTGAACGGCCAGACGCTGTGGCTGGGGCTTTATCCCAACGACACCCTGTCGATCCTGCTGTCGCAGCCGGACGTCAGGTTCAAGCCGGGCCAGACCTTCGAGCTCTGGGTGATGATGGAAACCGGCCTGCCGATGATCGGCAAGGGCGAAGCCTGGGACGAGAACTACGGCGGCATCACCTATACCGGGATCTCGGCGACGGTCGATTTCCTGAACAGCGGCCGCTATCTGCGGATGCTGGGCATGGGGATCGACGACGGGTTCGATCTGGACGGCATCGGCCCGGCGCTGGTGCGGGCGCAGGAATGCCTGGCCGGTCAGGGGGGCGCGGGCGGCAAGGTGCTGGAGGCGGCCCCGTCGGTCAAGGCTGCGCCGGGGGGGCCGGATGCCACAGGCCCGAGGACAAGCGGCATCGGTTCGGACGGAGGCCCCGGCACGCGTCCAGGCGGCGCCATTGGCACGCCGGTGCCGAAGCCGCAGCCCTGATGCGCGCCGCGGCAAGGCCAGGGAGCTTTCGCGCAGGATTCCCGGGTGATCGTTACTCTGCCGCCTCGGCGTAGGATTCGACCGGCGGACAGGTGCAGACCAGGTTCCGGTCGCCATAGACGTTGTCCACCCGGCCGACCGGCGGCCAGTATTTGTCCACCCGGAACGACCCCGGCGGGAAGCATCCGGTCTCGCGGCTGTATTTCCGGTTCCAGTCGCCCACCAGCGCCGCAACCGTGTGCGGGGCATGGCGCAGCGGGCTGTCCTCGGCCGCGATCTCGCCCCTCTCGACCGCCCGGATCTCGTCGCGGATCGACAGCAGCGCGGTGATGAACCGGTCGATCTCGGCCTTGGTCTCGGACTCGGTCGGCTCCACCATCAGCGTCCCCGCCACCGGCCAGGACATGGTGGGCGCGTGGAACCCGTTGTCGATCAGGCGCTTGGCGATGTCGTCCACCGTCACGCCCACCTCCGCGAAGGGCCGGGTATCCAGGATGCATTCATGCGCCACGCGACCCTTGTTGCCCATGAACAGGATCGGATAGTGGCCGGAAAGGCGGGCCGCGATGTAGTTGGCGTTCAGGATCGCGACCCGCGTCGCCTGCGTCAGCCCCGGCCCGCCCATCATCAGACAGTAGGCCCAGGAGATGAGAAGGATGCTTGCCGAGCCATAGGGCGCCGCGGAAACCGTTCCCTGGTCGGTGCTCTTCAGCCCGCCGCCCTCGGGGGTGTCCGTTTCGGGGTGCCCCGGCAGGTAGGGTGCCAGATGGGCCTTCACGCCGATCGGCCCCATGCCGGGCCCCCCGCCGCCATGCGGGATGGCGAAGGTCTTGTGCAGGTTCAGGTGGCTGACATCGCCGCCGATCTCGCCGGGTTTCACCAGCCCGACCAGCGCATTCATGTTCGCCCCGTCGATATAGACCTGCCCGCCGTGGTCATGGGTGATCTGGCAGATCGCGCGCACGGTTTCCTCGAACACGCCATGCGTCGATGGGTAGGTGATCATGCAGGCCGCCAGCCGGTCGCCCGCCGCCTCGGCCTTCGCCCGGAAATCCTCTACATCCACGTCGCCGTTCGGGGCGGATTTCACCACGACGACCTCCATCCCCGCCATCTGCGCCGAGGCCGGGTTGGTGCCATGCGCCGAGGTCGGGATCAGGCAGACCTTGCGCTGGGCGTCGCCCCGCGCCCGGTGATAGGCGAGAATGGTCAGAAGCCCCGCATATTCGCCTTGCGCGCCCGAATTCGGCTGCATCGAGAAGGCATCATACCCGGTGATCTCGCACAGCTTCCGGCTGAGGTCATCGATCGCCTCGTGATACCCCGCCGCCTGGTCGCGCGGAACGAAGGGGTGCAGGGACGAAAACTCCGGCCAGGTGATCGGCATCATCTCGGCCGCCGCGTTCAGCTTCATCGTGCAGGAGCCGAGCGGGATCATCGCCCGGTCGAGGGCCAGATCGCGGTCGGACAGACGGCGCATGTAGCGCATCATCTCGGATTCGGCCCGGTTCATGTGAAAGACCGGATGGGTCAGGTAGTCCGAGCTGCGCAGCATCTCTTCCGGAAAGCCGAGGGTGGCGCGGTGCGGCGGCACGCCGTCGATCCCGAAGGCGCGCAGGACCTTGACCAGCACCCGCTCGTCGGTGGTCTCGTCCAGGCTGATGCCCACCCGGTCGTTGCCGATCTTGCGGAAGTTCAGCCCTTCGTTCCGCGCGGCCGCAAGGATGCCCGCCTGCCCCACGCCGACCTCGACGGTGATCGTGTCGAAAAAGGCTTTCGGGTCCACCTTCGCCCCCGCCGCCTTCAGCGCGCGGGCAAGCCGCTGGGTCAGGAAATGCACCCGTTCGGCAATTGCGCGCAGGCCTTTCGGCCCGTGGAAGACGGCATACATGCTGGCCATGACGGCCAGCAGCGCCTGCGCCGTGCAGACGTTCGAGGTCGCCTTCTCGCGCCGGATGTGCTGCTCGCGGGTCTGAAGACTGAGGCGATAGGCCTTGTTGCCCTGCGCGTCGACGCTGACCCCGACGATCCGGCCCGGCATCTGCCGCTTGTAGGCGTCGCGGCAGGCCATGAAGGCGGCATGCGGGCCGCCATAGCCCATCGGCACGCCAAAGCGCTGCGCGCTGCCGATGGCGATGTCCGCCCCCATCGCACCCGGTTCCTTCAGCAGGCACAGCGCCAGCAGGTCGGTCGCCATGATCGCAATGGCCCCGGCCGCATGCAGGCTGGCGATGCGCTGGGTGAAGTCGGTCACATGGCCGTAGCTGGAGGGATACTGGAAGATCGCCCCGAAGACCTTCGCGGGGTCAAGCTTGCGGACATCGTCCTCGATGATCTCGATGCCCAGGGGAAGCGCCCGGGTCTTGATGACGGCGATGGTCTGGGGATGGCAGAAGCGATCGACGAAGAAGGCCCTTGCCTTCGATTTCGCCACCCGCTCGGCCATGGTCATGGCTTCCGCCGCCGCCGTCGCCTCGTCCAGCAGCGAGGCGTTGGCCACATCGAGGCCCGTCAGGTCGCAGACCATGGTCTGGAAGTTGAGGAGAGCCTCAAGCCGGCCCTGCGCGATCTCGGGCTGGTAGGGGGTGTAGGCCGTATACCAGGCCGGGTTCTCCAGGATGTTCCGCTGGATCGCCGGAGGCGTGACCGTGCCGTAATAGCCCTGACCGATCAGCGAGGTCATCACGCGGTTCTTCGCCGCGACCTCCTTCATCCGGGCCAGCAGCTCATGCTCGGCCAGGGGCGCCCAGGACAGGGGCTGCGACTGGCGGATCGAGGGGGGCACTGTCTGGTCGATCAGTTCGTCCAGGGTCCGCACACCGACCGCGGCCAGCATCTCCTCCATCTCGACCGGCGAGGGGCCGATATGGCGGCGGTTGGCGAAGTCGTAGGGGTTGTAGTCGGTGGGCGTGAAGGTCATGGCGCGGGCCTCTGGCAGGGGACAGGCAAATTCCTGCGAAGGAATTTGCAAAAGGTTCCGAAAAGTTTCGCCCGGCGCGAAGTCCACACCGGGCGCGGGGCAGGTCAGCCGATCAGGTCCTGATATTCGTCCTCGTCCATGAACTGGTCGAGGACCGACAGGTCATCGACCCGCATCTTGAAGAACCAGGCGGCTCCGGTCGGGTCCTCGTTGACCAGGCCGGGGTTGTCCACCAGCTTCTGGTTCACCGCGACGATCTCGCCGTCCACGGGGGCCAGGATGTCGCTTGCGGCCTTGACGCTTTCGATCACGCAGACCTCGTCGCCCTCGGCCACCTGCGTCTCGGGCTCGGGCAGTTCCACGAAGACCACGTCGCCCAGCTGGGTCGCGGCATGTTCGGTGATGCCGACGACCACGAGGTCACCCTCGACGCGCAGCCATTCGTGTTCCTTGGTGTATTTCATCGGTCTGTCCTCAGCGCTTGTAGGTTGTCGGTTGGAACGGCATTTCGGTCAC
>JBKBRG010000273.1:0-4322 GCA_046292325.1 Tabrizicola sp. | reverse complement strand
GGGGCCTGAGATTTTTCGTCGAAAAATCCTAGGCTTGCGCTACTCTTTCAACAGCAGCCCCAAGGCCAGCACGGTCAGCCCCACGCCCACCAGCACCAGACCGGGTGGCATCACGCCGTGCAGGACGATCTCCCACAGGATCACCCATGAGGGCACAAGGTAGGTATATGCCATCACCTTCGCCGCCGGCAGGCGCAGCGTCGCGTATTGCAGAAGGACGAAGGTCAGCGCGCTTGCGGCCACGGCGACATAGACCAGCGTGATCCAGACGATCCCCGGCAGCGCCGCCCAATCCGTCGCCAGAACCGCCGGCCACGCGTAAAGCGCCAGGAGGAGCGTCCCCGCCAGCATCATCCCGAAGGTGAAGACCACAGCCGGCTCTCCCCGGTTCAGCTTGCGCACCAGGGGCGCATAGGCGGCATGGGCCACGCAACCGAGGAAATAGATCGCCTCGCCCCGCCCGACGTGGAACGCCATCAGCGCGGCCAGATCGGCGCGGAAGATCACCCAGAGCGCCCCCGCCGCCCCGATCGCCAGCGCCAGCGCCATCCGCCCGGTCAGCCGCTGGCGCAGCGTCAGCCAGCCGAAGCCCGCCGCCATCAGCGGTGTCAGCGTGAACACCGCCGCCGCCGGGACCGGCTGCGCCGTCTTCAGCCCCTCGAACATCAGCACGAAATAGCTGGCCAGAAGCCCGCCCAGCACCAGATGGCGCCAGGGCGCCCGGAACGCCTGCCGCGGGATGCCCGTCGTCGCCTGCGCTGCCGCGCCCACAAGCACCCCGGCCAGCACGAAGCGGACAACCGACAGGGCGCCGGGGTCGATGTGCGGCGCGGCCAGCACCCCCAGCGAGAAGGATCCCGCCACCAGGGCAGAAAAGGCCAGCATCGCCAGATGCCCGCGCGCCGGCTGCGCAAGACCGTCGAGCATCAGGTGCAGAACTTCCAGGACTTCGCTGCCTCTTTCAGATGGGCAAGGAATGCCTGCACCTTGCGCGTCCGGTGCAGATCGACATGGGTGACGATGCGCAGGGCGGACTCCCATTCCGGGCGCGGCGGCAGGATCTCGACCAGATCGGGGTCGTCGGCCGCGCGCAAGGTCATGATGAACCCCAGACCCGCACCCTGCCGCACCGCCTCTTCCAGCGCGGCGGGTTCAGTCGCGGCATAGACGATCTGTTCGGGCGGCACGGTCGCCCGCAACCAGCGATGAAAGGGCGCGCGCGTCGTGTCCGCATCGGTGCAGACAAAGCGGTGGCCGGCGAACTCGGCCTCCGAGGCAGGCTTGCCGTGGCGCTCTACATAGGAGCGCGACCCGTAAAGCCCCGCCTTCACCCGCACCAGCGGCTGCACCACGTTGTCAGGCTCTTCCGCCCCGTTGCCGGCCCGGATCGCCACATGCGCCTCGCCATAGTCCAGCCGGAAGACCCGCATGTCGGTCAGGAAGCGCACCCGGACATCGGGCCATTTCTGTTGAAACCCGACCATCACAGGGGTCAGCAGATCGGCGATCCCGGCGATCGAGGTCACCACCAGCTCGCCCGAGACCGTCTCGCCCTGGCCCTTGATGCGGCTGGCCAGATGGGCGAACTGCTCTTCGGTGGTCTGCGCCACCGCCAGCAGGTCACGGCCGGACTCTGTCGCCGTATATCCGCGCGCGTGGCGCTGGAACAGCTTGACGCCCAGCCGTTTCTCGAGCGCGTCGATGTGCCGGATCACGGTGGCATGATGCACCCCCAGAACCTCGGCCGCGCCCGAGACCGTGCCCAGACGCGCCACCTGATAGGCGGTGCGGATCTCGTCCCAGTTTTCCATGCTGCCCCCGACATGCCTGTGCACACACGCACATCAGCGCAAATCGCCTGCCAGCACAAGCATCCGGGCGGAAGCCGCCGCAGGTCCAGCATGACCCGATCCGCCGCATTTCGCCCTGCCGGACTTGACTCGCGGCCCTGGCAGGCGTATCCGCCGCCCTGAATTCCCGGAGGCTTGCGCTTCCGGTCCCATGGGCATTGCCCGGGATCGCCATCCGTCAGCGCGTCTGCGCCCACGGGTGCCTTTCCGCTTTGCGCCTTGGCTGGTTTGCAAGTGAAGTCCGGGGGCCCCATATCGGGGCAAACGTCTGAAAGGGTGACGCGATGTTCGAAAGTCTCTCCGAACGCCTTGGCGGCGTCTTCGACCGGCTCACCAAGCAGGGCGCGCTGACCGAGGCCGATGTCGTCACCGCCCTGCGCGAGGTGCGCGTGGCCTTGCTGGAGGCTGACGTTTCGCTGCCCGTCGCGCGCGACTTCATCAGGCGCGTGACGGAAAAGGCCACCGGCGCCGCCGTCACCAAGTCGGTCACCCCCGGCCAGATGGTCGTCAAGATCGTCCATGACGAACTGATCCGCGTGCTGGCGGGCGACGGCCCGGCCGAGGCGCTGAAGATCGACAACCCGCCCGCGACGATCCTGATGGTCGGGCTGCAAGGGTCGGGCAAGACCACGACGACGGCCAAGCTGGCAAAGCGGCTGAAGGAAAGGAACGGCAAGAAGGTCCTTCTCGCCTCGCTCGACACCAACCGCCCCGCGGCGATGGAGCAGCTGGCGATCCTCGGCACCCAGATCGGGGTGGACAGCCTGCCCATCGTCAAGGGAGAAACCGCCGTCCAGATCGCCAGGCGCGCCAGGACGCAAGCCAGCCTCGGCGGCTATGACGTGCTGTTCCTGGATACCGCCGGACGCCTGCACATCGACGAAGTCCTGATGGACGAGGTCCAGGCCGTCCGCGACATCGCCCAGCCGCGCGAGACGCTTCTGGTGGTCGACGGCCTGACCGGCCAGGACGCGGTGAACGTCGCGACCGAGTTCGACGGCAAGGTCGGCATCACCGGCGTCGTCCTGACCCGGATGGACGGCGACGGGCGCGGCGGCGCGGCGCTTTCCATGCGCGCCATCACCGGCAAGCCGATCCGCTTCGTCGGCCTGGGCGAGAAGATGGACGCGATCGAGCCTTTCGAGGCCGAACGGGTCGCCGGCCGCATCCTGGGGATGGGCGATATCGTCGCCCTGGTCGAGAAGGCGCAGGAAACCTTCGAGGCCGAACAGGCCGAACGCATGGCCAAGCGCTTTGCCAAGGGTCTGTTCAACATGAACGACCTGAAGATGCAGCTGGAACAGATGCTGAAGATGGGCGGCATGCAGGGCCTGATGGGCATGATGCCCGGCATGGGCAAGATGCAGGCTCAGGCCGAGGCCGCGGGCCTGAACGACAGGATGCTGCACCACCAGATCGCGCTGATCAATTCCATGACCAAGAAGGAACGCGCGAACCCCGACCTGCTGCAAGCCAGCCGCAAGAAGCGCATCGCCGCCGGCGCGGGCCTCGACGTTGCCGACCTGAACCGCCTCCTGAAACAGCACAAGCAGATGGCGGAGATGATGAAGAAGATGGGCAAGGGCGGCATGATGAAGCAGATGGTCAAGCAGTTCCTTGGCAAGGGCGGCATGCCCGACCCGTCGAAGATGTCGCCCGAACAGCTGGCCGAGATGGCCAAGGGCATGCAGCAGGGCGGCGGTCTGGGGGGCGTGGGCGGCGGCCTGCCGCCCGGCCTTGGCGGCCTGCCGCGCGGAATCACCCTGCCCGCGGGCCTCTCGGGGCTGCTGCGGAAGAAGTGATGCACATCCTTGCGCGCCCGTTCGCCGATACCGTGCCGGTCATCCTGACCGAACGGCTGCGGCTGCGCGCCCTGCGGCTTGCCGACTTCGACGCCTTCGCGGAGCTTCACGCCTCACCGCATGCGGCCCTCATGTGGGCGCTGACCTCTCGCGATGCTGCCTGGGACAGGTTCCTGGCCCTGACCGGCGAATGGGCCCTGCGCGGGGCCGGCACCTGGGCCCTTGCGGATCGTCGGTCTGACGCCTTCGTCGGCCACGTGGGCTTTCTGCAGCCACACGACGCCGACGAACCCGAACTGGGCTGGGCCCTCGTCGCCGGCGCCGTCGGCCGGGGCCTGGCGCGGGAAGGCGCGCGCGCCGCGCTGGACTGGGGCCGGCAGCATGGCATGGCGGCGCCGGTGTCGCATGTGGATGCGCGGAACGTGCGCTCACTGCGACTGGCCGAACGGCTTGGCGCGGTCGAGACCGGCCGGACGACCTTCGCCCCCGAAGCCGTGGCGGTCCATTTCCGCCACCAGCCGGAGATGGCCGCATGACCTACGCCATGCCGCTGCCGATCCCGGTGCTGGAGACGGACCGCCTGATCCTGCGCGAACCGCGCGAGGCGGACTTTGCCGCGATGCTCGCCTTCAACGACAGCCCCCGGTCTGCCTTCGTCGGCGGTGGGCGC
>JBKBRG010000272.1:0-4322 GCA_046292325.1 Tabrizicola sp. | reverse complement strand
CAGGGCACCTTCCATTCGGAACAGGCGATCGCCTACGGGACGCAGATGGTCGGCGGCGTGACCCCCGGCAAGGGCGGCACGGAACACCTCGGCCTGCCCGTCTTCGACTCGGTCCACGAGGCCGTGGCCAAGACCGGCGCCGATGCGACCGCGATCTACGTTCCCCCGCCCTTCGCCGCGGATTCGATCCTGGAGGCCATCGACGCCGAGGTTCCGCTGATCGTCTGCATCACCGAAGGCATCCCGGTCCTCGACATGATGCGCGTCAAGCGCGCGCTGATCAACTCGAAGTCGCGGCTGATCGGCCCGAACTGCCCCGGCGTCCTGACCCCCGGCGAATGCAAGATCGGCATCATGCCGGGCTCGATCTTCTCCAAGGGGTCGGTCGGGGTCGTGTCGCGCTCGGGCACGCTGACCTACGAGGCCGTGAAACAGACCACCGACGTGGGCCTGGGCCAGACCACCGCCGTCGGCATCGGCGGCGACCCGATCAAGGGGACGGAACACATCGACGTGCTGGAGATGTTCCTGGCCGACCCCGAGACCCAGGCGATCATCATGATCGGCGAGATCGGGGGCAGCGCCGAAGAGGAAGCCGCCCAGTTCCTTGCCGACGAAAGGAAGCGCGGACGCTGGAAGCCCACCGCCGGCTTCATCGCCGGCCGCACCGCCCCCCCCGGCCGCCGCATGGGCCATGCCGGCGCGATCGTCGCCGGTGGCAAGGGAGATGCGGAATCGAAGATCGAGGCGATGAAATCCGCCGGGATCGTGGTGGCGGACAGCCCCGCGGGCCTGGGCGAGGCCGTGCTGAAAGCGATCAAGGGCTGAACTGGATCAGGGCGGGGGACGCCCCGCCTTTTCCCCCGGCGGTAGCTCCGCCCCAACAGGAAACGCGCGATGACCGACCAATCCCCCACCGCCGCCTTCACCGCCACGTCCTTCCTGGACGGGGCCAATGCCGACTACGTCGACCAGCTGGCCGCCCGCCATGCGCAGGATCCGAATTCGGTTGACCCGCAGTGGGCCGAGTTCTTCCGCGCCCTCGGCGACAGCGAGATCGACGCCAAGCGCGCCGCGCATGGCCCCTCCTGGGCGCGCACCGACTGGCCACCGACGCCCGCCGACGAGCTGACCGCCGCCCTGACCGGCGAATGGGCCGCGCCGCCCCCGGCGAAAGAGGCGCGGGCCGCGGGCGAGAAGATCGCCGCCAAGGCCGCCGAAGCGGGGGTCCAGCTGTCCGACGACCAGATCCAGCGCGCCGTGCTCGATTCCATTCGCGCGCTGATGATCATCCGCGCCTACCGGATCCGCGGCCACCTCGCCGCCGACCTCGACCCGCTGGGCCTGGCCGAACGCGGCAGCCACCCGGAACTCGACCCCGCCTCCTACGGCTTCACCGAAGCCGACATGGACCGCCCGATCTTCATCGACAACGTGCTGGGCCTGACCCACGCCTCGATGCGCGAGATCATCGACATCCTGAAGCGGACCTACTGCGGCACCTTCGCGCTGCAATACATGCACATCTCCGACCCGGAGCAGGCCTCGTGGCTGAAGGAACGCATCGAGGGCTATGGCAAGGAAATCCAGTTCACGCGCGAAGGCCGCAAGGCCATCCTGAACAAGCTCGTCGAAGCCGAAGGCTATGAAAAGTTCCTTCATGTCAAATACATGGGCACGAAGCGCTTTGGCCTTGACGGAGCCGAGGCGCTGATCCCGGCGATGGAGCAGATCATCAAGCGCGGCGGCGCGCTGGGGGTGAAGGAGATCGTGATCGGCATGCCGCACCGGGGCCGGCTGAACATCCTGGCCAACGTGATGCAGAAACCCTACCGGGCGATCTTCCACGAATTCCAGGGCGGCTCCTACAAGCCCGAGGACGTGGACGGCTCGGGCGACGTGAAATACCACCTCGGCGCCTCTTCCGACCGGGAATTCGACGGCAACAAGGTCCACCTGTCGCTGACCGCGAACCCCAGCCACCTCGAGGCGGTGAACCCGGTGGTGCTGGGCAAGGTCCGCGCCAAGCAGGACCAGCTGAACGACACGGCCGAACGCATCGCGGTGCTGCCGGTCCTTCTGCATGGCGACGCGGCCTTCGCCGGTCAGGGCATCGTCGCGGAATGTCTGCAACTGTCGGGGATCAAGGGCCACCGCACCGGCGGCTGCATCCACATCATCGTGAACAACCAGATCGGCTTCACCACCGCACCGGCCTTCAGCCGCAGCTCGCCCTATCCCACGGACATCGCGCTGATGGTCGAGGCGCCGATCTTCCACGTCAACGGCGACGACCCCGAGGCCGTGGTCCACGCGGCCAAGGTCGCGACCGAGTTCCGCCAGAAGTTCCACAAGGACGTGGTCATCGACATCTTCTGCTACCGCCGCTTCGGCCACAACGAAGGCGACGAGCCGATGTTCACCAACCCGGCGATGTACAACCGCATCCGCAAGCAGAAGACCACGCTGCAGCTTTACACCGACCGGCTGGTGGCCGACGGGCTGATCCCCGAAGGCGAGATCGAGGACATGAAGGCCGCCTTCCAGGCCCGGCTCAACGAGGAATTCGAGGCCGGCAAGGCCTTCCTTCCGAACAAGGCCGACTGGCTGGACGGCCGCTGGAAGAACCTTGCCACCAAGGACCTGAACAATTACCAGCGCGGCGAGACCTGGATCAAGGCCGAGACCCTGGCCGAGATCGGCGCCGCCCTCACCCGCGTGCCCGAGGGGTTCGACCTGCACAAGACGGTGGCCCGCCAGCTTGAGGCCAAGGCGAAGATGTTCGCGACCGGTCAGGGCTTCGACTGGGCCACGGCCGAGGCGCTGGCCTTCGGCTCGCTGCAACTGGAAGGTTTCCCCGTCCGCCTGGCCGGACAGGACTGCACCCGCGGCACCTTCAGCCAGCGCCACTCCGGCTGGGTCGACCAGACCACCGAGGAACGCCACTATCCGCTGAACCACATCCGCCCCGGCCAGGCGCGGTATGAGGTGATCGATTCCATGCTGTCGGAATATGCCGTGCTCGGCTTCGAATACGGCTACTCCCTTGCCGAACCGAATGCGCTGACCCTGTGGGAGGCCCAGTTCGGCGATTTCGCCAACGGCGCGCAGATCATGTTCGACCAGTTCATCAACTCGTCGGAATCGAAGTGGCTGCGGATGTCCGGCCTCGTGGTCCTGTTGCCCCATGGCTTCGAGGGCCAGGGCCCGGAACATTCCTCCGCGCGCCTCGAACGCTTCCTGCAACTCTCGGCCGAGGACAACTGGATCGTCGCCAACTGCACGACGCCGGCCAACTACTTCCACATCCTGCGCCGCCAGCTGCACCGGACCTATCGCAAGCCGCTGATCCTGATGACGCCGAAGTCGCTCTTGCGGCATCCGATGTGCGTCAGCCGGGCCGAGGATTTCACCGACGGTTCCACCTTCCACCGCGTCCTGTGGGACGACGCGCAGAAGGGCAATTCGACCCTGAGGCTGAAGGCCGACGACAAGATCCGGCGCGTCGTTCTCTGCTCGGGCAAGGTCTACTACGACCTTCTGGCCGAGCGCGACGCACAGAAGCTGGACGATGTGTATCTGCTGCGGGTCGAACAGCTTTACCCGGTGCCGACGATCTCGCTCGGCCAGGAACTCGCGCGGTTCCCCAGGGCCGAATTCATCTGGTGCCAGGAAGAGCCCAGGAACCAGGGCGCCTGGTCGTTCATCGAACCCGAGATGGAAGCCATCCTGACCAGGGTGCGCGGCAAGACCACCCGCATGTCCTATGCCGGCCGCAAGGCCAGCGCCTCGCCCGCCACGGGCCTCGCTTCCCGCCACAAGCATGAACAAGAAACCCTCGTCGCCCAGGCCCTCGGCCTGAACTGACCTCGGACAGACCGGAGATTTTCAAATGACTGACGTGATGGTTCCCGCCCTTGGCGAATCCGTGTCCGAGGCGACCGTTTCCACCTGGTTCAAGAAACCCGGCGACGCCGTGAAGCAGGACGAAATGCTGTGCGAGTTGGAGACCGACAAGGTCTCGGTCGAGGTGCCCAGCCCCGTCTCGGGCGTTCTGGCCGAGATCCTCGCGCCCGAGGGCACCACGGTCGCGGCCAACGCCCGCCTTGCCATCGTGACCGAAGGCGCTGCGGCTGCCGCCCCGAAGGCCGAGGCTGCCGCGGCCCCCGCCCCCGCCTCTGCCCCGGCGGCAGCCAGGGCCATAGAGGATGCACCTGCTGCCAGGAAGGCCATGGCCGAGGCAGGGCTTACCCCCGATCAGGTCCAGGGCACCGGCCGCGATGGCCGGATCATGAAGGAAGACGTGGCGCGAACGGTCGCCG
>JBKBRG010000271.1:0-4323 GCA_046292325.1 Tabrizicola sp. | reverse complement strand
GTTGCGGCTTTCGGTCAGATCGACCGAGCCGTTCTCGACCCGGCCGGAGTTGATGTCGCGCACCGTGACCCGGCCGTCGCCATGGCCGATCACCACCACATCGCAGATGTCGATGAACAACCCGTTCTCGACCACGCCCGGGATCTGGTTCAGCACCAGCGCCAGCTGGCGCGGGTTGCCGATGCGCTTGAGGTTCAGGTCCAGCAGGAAATGGCCCTCGTCCGTGCGCAGCGGGGCGTCGCCCGCCATGCGCAGGCTGACCTCGCGGTTCATCACGTCCAGGCTGTAGAGCGTCTCCTCGATCAGCGACTTGGTGGTCTGCCAGCCGAAGGGGACGACCTCGACCGGCAGCGGAAAGGCCCCCAGCTGCGCGACCTCCTTGGCGGCATCGGCGATCACGATCATCCGGTCGCTGGCCGTCGCCACGATCTTCTCCTGCAACAGCGCCGCCCCGCCGCCCTTGATGAGATTGAGGTTCTGGTCGAATTCGTCCGCCCCGTCGATCGTCAGGTCCAGCCACTTCACCTCGTCCAGTGCGACGACCCGCAGCCCGCAGGACCGCGCCAGATCCGCCGTGCGGGTCGAGGTCGCCACACAGGTCACGTCCAGCCCGTCGTCCCGCACCCGTTCGGCCAGGCAGCGCACCATCCAGGCCGCGGTCGAGCCGGTGCCGAGGCCCAGCTTCATCCCCGATTCGACGAAATCCACCGACCGCCGCGCTGCAACGAACTTGGCCTGGTCGATCGGTGACATCTCGGCAGCCATGTGACACTCCTCTCTTTGCCTTCGCCATAGCGCAAAGCCGGCGGCAGGGCGAGTGTCTTGTGTGCCCTTTGCCGGGCGGGCACCGGCACGTCTCAGGTGTCGGACCCGGCCAGCGCGAGCCCGCGGGCGATCTCTTGCCGGGTGATGCCGCCGTCGCCGTCCGCGTCGAAGACCAGCAGTCCGCGCAGAAGCGCCGCCTCGTCCTCATCCAGCGCGCGCAATGCTGCCGCCCGACCGGCAACCGCCAGTTCCGAGGGATCCACACTGCCGTCGCCATCGGCATCCGCGACAGCGAAGTCGCGGTCCATCCGCCCGCGCTTATCTGCCGCAGCCGCGCGCCGGGCGGTCGCCAGTTCCGACCGGTCGATGGTTCCGTCCGCATCCAGATCCAGCGCGATATGGCGCCGCAGCACCGTCGCCCGCGCCGCGGCCCGGGTCAGGGCGACATGCGCCTCGATGCCATCGGCGAAAAGCACCCCATCCTCGCCATGGCCGGCGATCAGATCCTCGATCATCGCCTCCATCCGCGCCGGCGCGCGGGCCATCGCCTCGGCCAGCGACGCCGCATCGGCCTCGGCGCTCCGCGCCGCCGCCAGCAGCCCCGCCGCCATCATCAGCAGAATCCGCATCATGCGATTCTCTCCCGTCCTTCCGCGAAGGGTTCCCGGGCAAGGTTAAGGGAAAGTGAACGGGATCGGGATCCGAAGTGCGCCCCCGGACCGCGGAGAGTCGCTTTTCGCGCAGTCTTGTGCGCAAAGTTGCGCGACCCTGCGCCCGACCCGGAATCGCCCGCCGATGTATACGCTGCACTATGCCCCGGACAACGCCTCGCTGATCGTCCGCCTCGTGCTGGACGGGGCGGGTATTCCCTATCGGACGGCACTGGTGGATCGCAGGACGCGGCAGCAGGACAGCATCGCCTACCGCGCCCTGAACCCGACCGGGCTGATCCCGACGCTGGAGACGCCCGCGGGGCCGATCTCGGAAACCGGGGCGATCCTCCTGTGGCTGGCGGACATGCACCGGCTCGGCCCCGCGCCCGGCGAGGCCGACCGGCTGGCCTTCCTGAAGTGGCTGTTCTTCCTGTCGAACACCGCGCACAGCGAGCTGCGCACGATCTTCTACCCCCACCAATACGCGCCAGCCGATGCCCATGCCGCGCATCTGGAAATCATGTCGGCCCGCATGCTGCGCCATTTCGCCCTGCTGGAGGCCGCCGCCAGGGCGCATCCCGCCCTGTTCGCGGCGGGTCGGCCGCTGGGTGCCTACACCGTCACCCTGGCGCGCTGGTCCGCGCTCCATCCTGCGGACGGCCCGCGCTGGTTCCATCTTGCGGAGTTTCCCGCCCTGGCCGAGCTTTGCCGCGCGCAGGAACAGCGGGTCGAAACCCCGATCATCGCCCGGGCCGAGGGGCTGGGTCCCCATCCCTTCACCCGGCCCGAACAACCGAACCCGCCGGAAGGAAGCGTGCTGTGACCCTGACCCTGCACCATGCGCCCGACTTCGCCTCGACCATCGTCCGCTTCGCGCTGGAAGAGCTGGAACTGCCGCATACCCTGGCCATGGTCGATGTCGAGGGCGGGGCGCTGACCAGCCCGGAATATCGCCGGGTGAACCCGGTCGGCCTGATTCCGGCGCTGGAGACCGACGACGGCCCGATGTTCGAGACGGCGGCGATCCTCTTGTGGCTGGTGGACCGGACGGGTCGCCTGGGCCCCGGCCCCCACGACCCCGACCGCGGGGCCTTCCTGTCCTGGCTGTTCTTCACCTCGAATGCGCTGCACCAGGCGGCGCTGGCGATGTTCTACCCGCACCGCCCGGCCGGCGAGGCCAACACCGATGCCGCCCGCGCCGCCGCGCAGGAACAGATCGTGGCGCGGCTGGGCCTGATCGAGGCGATGCTGGCCGCGCAGTCGCCCCGCTGGCTGTCGCCCGACCATCCGGGCGTGCTGGGCTATTACATCGGCGTGCTGGTGCGCTGGCTGATCCTGTTGCCGCCCGCGCCCTACGGCATCCGCATCGACGACTTTCCCCACCTGAAGGCCGTGCTCGCCGCGCATGAGGCCCGCCCCGCCGCCCTGCGGGTCGCGGCCTCGGACGGGCTCGGCCCCACCCCTCTGACCAATCCGCGCTCCTGATGTTCCTCTCCGTCTTCGACATGTTCAAGGTGGGCATCGGCCCGTCGTCCAGCCACACGATGGGTCCGATGGTCGCCGCCGCGCGGTTCCTCGACGCGATGCGCGCCTCGCCGTTCCGCTTCCGGGGCCTGCGCGCCTCGCTGCACGGCTCGCTGGCCTTCACCGGGGTCGGACATGCCACCGACCGGGCGACGATCCTCGGCCTCGCGGGGTTCGCGCCCGACACCTATGACGCCGACAAGGCCGAGGCGGCACTGGCGAAGATCCGCGAGACGAAAACCATCGAAGCGCCCGGCATCGGCCCCCTGGCCTTCGACCCCGGCAAGGACCTGATCTTCGATTACGGCCCCGCCCTGCCCGGCCACGCGAACGGGATGATCCTGAAGGCGACCGACGCCCAGGGCGATGTCATCCTCGAAGAGACCTATTACTCCATCGGCGGCGGATTTGTCCTGACCGCGGACGAACTGGCCGAGGCCGGGGGCGCCGGGTCCAGGGCGCGCGCCGACGTGCCCTGGCCCTTCGAGACGGCCGCCGAAATGCTGGAGATGGCGAAGCGCTCGGGTCTCTCCATCGCGGCGATGAAGCGGCAGAACGAACTGAAGTTCCGCTCTGCCGCCGAGCTTGACGCCGGCATCGACCGCATCTGGCAGGTGATGAACGCCTGCATCGAGCGGGGCATGAGGGGCGAGGGCATCCTGCCCGGCGGCCTGAAGGTGCGCCGTCGCGCCAAGGGCATCCATGACGCGCTGCTGGCCGAACGCGGGCTGAACCTGACGCCCCCGCACACGATCAACGACTGGATGAGCCTTTACGCCATGGCGGTGAACGAGGAGAACGCCGCCGGCGGCCAGGTCGTCACGGCGCCCACCAACGGAGCGGCCGGAGTCGTTCCGGCCGTCATCCGCTACTGGCTGGACCATGTCCCCGGCGCAAGCGTGACCAGGGTCGGCGAGTTCCTGCTGACCGCCGCCGCGATCGGCGGGCTTTGCAAGCACAACGCCTCGATCTCGGGCGCGGAATGCGGCTGCCAGGCCGAGGTGGGCAGCGCCGCGGCCATGGCCGCCGCCGGACTTTGCGCGGTTCTCGGCGGCACCCCCGAGCAGGTGGAGAATGCCGCCGAGATCGCGCTGGAACATCACCTCGGCATGACCTGCGATCCGGTGAAGGGCCTGGTGCAGGTGCCCTGCATCGAACGGAACGGCCTTGGTGCGATCAAGGCCGTCTCGGCTGCCTCGCTTTCCCTGCGCGGTGACGGCCGGCATCTCGTCAGCCTCGATGTCTGCATCGAGACGATGCGGCAGACCGGGCGCGACATGCACGAGAAATACAAGGAAACCTCGCTGGGGGGCCTTGCGGTCAACGTCCCGAACTGCTGAGACCGGGGATGCCTCCGGCGGGAGTATTCGGGAAAGGGGCA
>JBKBRG010000270.1:0-4331 GCA_046292325.1 Tabrizicola sp. | reverse complement strand
CGGTTGCGCGCCTTGCGCGCAGAGGCGAGACGGAAGCTGCGCGCCCGTCAGGGCGCACCGGCCGCCAGGCGGTCGGCCGCAAACCGGCGGTGCGCGCCAACGGTTGCGAAATCGTTGACGGAAAATGTCAAGTCACGGATTTCAAAAGGCCAACCCGGGCTGACCACCGTGGACACTATCCGGCCTTCACCCGCAGCCGCCAGGCATGCAGCAGCGGTTCGGTATAGCCCGAGGGCTGCTCACGCCCCTTCAGGACCAGATCGCACGCCGCCTGGAAGGCCGCCCCCTGGAAGGCCGGGGCCATCGGCCGATAGCGGGGATCGCCCGCGTTCTGGCGGTCCACCACCGCCGCCATCTTGCGCATGGCCTGCATCACCTCGGCCTCGGAAACGACCCCGTGATGCAGCCAGTTCGCGATGTGCTGGGCCGAGATCCGGCAGGTCGCCCGGTCCTCCATCAGGCCCACATCGTTGATGTCGGGCACCTTGGAACAGCCCACCCCCTGGTCGATCCAGCGCACGACATAGCCGAGAATGCCCTGGGCATTGTTCTCGACCTCGCGCGTCACCTGATCCCGCGTCCAGGCGCGGAAGCTGGCCAGGGGGATGTCCAGGATCCCGTCCACATGCGCCCGCCGCCCGCCCTTCGCCAGCCGCGCCTGCACGGCGAAGACGTCCACCTTGTGATAGTGCAGCGCGTGCAGCGTCGCGGCGGTGGGCGAGGGCACCCAGGCCGTGTTCGCCCCCGCCCGGGGATGGGCGATCTTCTCGTCCAGCATCGCCGCCATCAGGTCCGGCATCGCCCACATCCCCTTGCCGATCTGCGCCCGCCCCGACAGCCCGCATTCAAGGCCGATATCGACGTTCAGGTTCTCGTAGGCGGTGATCCAGGACTTCCGCTTGATGAAGTCCTTCCGGCTGAAGGGCCCGGCCTCCATGCTGGTGTGGATCTCGTCCCCGGTCCGGTCCAGGAAACCGGTGTTGATGAACGCGACGCGTGCCTTCGCGGCCCGGATGCATTCCTTGAGGTTCACCGAGGTCCGCCGCTCCTCGTCCATGATCCCCAGCTTGACCGTGTTGCGGGCGAGGCCGAGGATGTCCTCGACCCGCGCCATCACCGCGTCGGCGAAGGCCACTTCCTCGGGCCCGTGCATCTTGGGTTTCACCACATAGACCGACCCCGCGACCGAATTGCGCATGCCTTCCGTCTTCTTCAGGTCGTGCAGCGCGATGGCCACCGTCACCATCGCATCCATCAGGCCCTCGGGGACCTCCGATCCGTCCGGCAACAGGATCGCCGGGTTGGTCATCAGATGGCCGACATTGCGCACCCACATCAGCGCCCGGCCCTTCAGGGTGAAGGGGCTGCCGGTCGGGTCCAGATACTCCCGATCCGCCGCCAGCCGCCGCTCGACGCGCCGCCCCGCCTTCTCGAAGCTTTCCGACAGCGTCCCCTTCATCAGACCCAGCCAGTTGCGGTAGGCCGCGACCTTGTCCTCGGCGTCCACGCAGGCGACCGAATCCTCGCAATCCATGATCGCCGTCAGCGCGCTTTCCATCTGGACATCGGCCAGCAGCGCCTGGTCGCGCGAGCCGATGAAATGCGCCCGGTCGAAGACCAGTTCGACATGCAGCCCGTGGTTGCGCAACAGCACTGCGTCCGGCGCCTTCGGGTTCCCCCGGTAGCCCGCGAATTTCGTCGGGTCCACCAGCGGCAGGTCGTCGACCAGAAGCTGTCCGTCCTTCACCACATAGCGGCGCACGTCGGCATGGCTGGCCCCGGCGATGGGGAAGGCCTCGTCCAGGAACACCCGCGCCCGGGCGATGACCCGCGCGCCGCGGCCGCGGTCGTATCCACCCGAAGGCGGCAGCGAGCCCATCGCGTCCGTGCCGTAGAGGCAGTCGTAAAGGCTGCCCCAGCGGGCATTGGCGGCGTTCAGCGCATAGCGCGCGTTGGTGATCGGCACCACGAGCTGCGGCCCGGGAATGCGGGCGATCTCGGGGTCAACATTCGTGGTCTCGATGGTAAAGGCCGGGCCTTCGGGCAGAAGATAGCCGATCTCGGCGAGGAAGGCCTTGTAGGCGGCATGGTCATGCGGCTGGCCGCGCCGGGCGACGTGCCAGGCGTCGATCTGCGCTTGCAAAGCATCGCGCTTGGCCAGGAGCGCCCGGTTCTGCGGCGCGAAATCGGCCAGAAGGCCCGCCAGCCCCGACCAGAAGGTCCCGGGCTCGATGCCGGTTCCGGGCAGCGCCTCGTCCTCGACAAAGCGGGCAAGCACCGCATCCACCCGAAGCCCCGCCCGATCCAGACGCTCGGTCATCTCTGTCTCCCATGCGCCCCGCAGGGCTTTGTATGCTGTGGCACACAATAGGGCAGGGGGCGGCAGGGGGCAAAGAAAAGCAGGCCGGCAATTTCAAGCAGAGCCGAATATCACTTGTCGTGAAATACGGAAGATGAAAACTTTTCCGGCTGGCTAAGTTTCTCTTTACCGAGCCGGCAAAGAGTGTATGGTTAGCGATATGGCTAAGCTTGATCCCCAACTGGACCTTCTGTTCCACGCGCTGTCGGATCCGACGCGGCGCATGATGCTGAACCGGCTGGCGAGGGGTCCGGCCACTGTCACGGAACTGGCCGGGCCTTCGGGCTTCAAACTCCCCACCATCCTGCGCCACCTCTCGGTGCTGGAGGAGGCGGGGCTGGTCGCCACCCAGAAGGATGGCCGCGTCCGGTCCTGCGCCTTCCAGCCCCAGGCCATGCGGCCGATGACGGACTGGCTGGAAGGCCAGCGCAAGCTTTGGGAAGCGCGGCTGGACCGGCTGGATGACTATGTAACCAATCTGATGAAGGAGCGCGCCGATGGACCTTGACCCCTCAACCGACCTTGTCCTCACCCGAGACATCAACGCGCCGCGCGACATCATCTGGATGTGCTGGACCACGCCGGAACATCTTGTGCACTGGTTCGTGCCCAGGCCGCACAGGGTAACGGCTTGCGAACTGGATGTCCGGGTCGGAGGGGCCCTCAACACCACCTTCGATGTGGACGGCACCCTGATGGAGAACAAGGGCGTCTATCTGGAAGTGGCGCCGAATGAAAAGCTGGTGTTCACCGATGCATACACCGTCGGCTGGAAGCCCGCGCCGGAACCCTTCATGACCGCGATCGTGACCTTCGAGGACATCGGCGGCGGGCGGACGAAATACACCGCCATTGCCCGGCACCGTAACGCAGACACGGCGAAAGCACACAAGGACATGGGGTTCCATGACGGCTGGGGGACGGTGGTCACGCAGCTGGAAGAATATGCGCAAGGTTTGAAGCCATGAGCCGCGATCCGCACTCCAGCCGTTTCGCCACCCTGACCTTCGAGCGCCGCGCGGTGGCCCCGCTGGCCACGCTTTTTGCCGCCTGGATCTCTCCGGCCGCCCGCGCCGTCTGGGCCTCTCCGGCCCCTGAGGTGACGGTCGAAATCATGGAATCCGATGCCCGGGTGGGAGGCAGAGAGGTCTCGCTCTGCAAGGTCGCGGGCGAACCGGACATCCGGGTCGAGGCGGGCTGGCTGCACCTGCTGCCCGAGACGCGGACGGTGGGTTACGAGGTCGTGTCGCGCGACGGGGTCAACCTGTCGGCGGCGCTGGTCACGGCCGAATTCCACGCCGAGGGCGCCGAGAGCAGGATCAATGTCACCGTGCAGCTTTCCTCTCTGGCCGAGGACATGGCCGGGGGCTATCGCCAGGGCTTTGCTGCCGGGCTGGCGAACCTTGCGGGCGTGGCCGAGCGGACGCTGATCCTTCAGCGCGTCATCAAGGCCCCGCTCCCGGTGGTCTGGGGCGCCTGGTGGAACCCCGAGTCCCTGCCGAAGTGGTGGGGGCCGGACGGGTTCTCCTGCCGGACCAGCCGGATCGACCTGCGCGCCGGGGGGGAATGGGTGTTCGACATGATCGGCCCGGACGGAACGGTCTGGCCGAACCACCACAGATATGCTGCGGTCATCCCCGAGGTGCGCCTCGACTACACGCTGCACTGGGGCGAGAACGGGCCGAAGCATGCCGATGCCTGGGCGATGTTCGACGAACAGGACGGCGCGACGAAGGTAACGCTGGGCATGGTCTTCGCCACCGCGCAGGAGGCTGAGGATGCCAGGGGCTTTGGCGCCGTCGAGCTGGGCCAGCAGACGCTGGGCAAGCTGGCGCGGATCATCGGCGCGGACTAGGTGTGAGTTCTCATCAGGTTGTTCACCCTTGCGAGGGGCGATGTGCCGTTGAGAGCGGAGTGTGGTCGTGATCGGTTGAACCAGTCAAGCCAGCGGGGCAGGTCTGCGTTTCGCGCT
>JBKBRG010000269.1:0-4333 GCA_046292325.1 Tabrizicola sp. | reverse complement strand
TGGCTCTGGATGCCTTACAGCTTGCCGGCCTGCTGCTGCGTCATCATGAACACGTCGTAGTTGTATTCCGCGATCTGGGCGTTCAGATAGGCGTCCCGGCGGAACGCATCCTGGCTTTCCTTGATCTTCTTGAAGGTCGCATTGGTTGCCGAAACCTCGTCATAGGTCGCCTTGGCGGCATCGAACGCGGCCGAGAGCACATCCTGCGGCAACGGGCGCAGTTGCGCGCCGTTGGCCACAAGCGATTTCAGCGCCGTCGGGTTCTTCCAGTCGTAGTTCGACAGCATGTCGTTGTTCGCCACCAGGCAACCCGCCCGCAGGATGGCCTGGTAGGCCGGGGTCAGCTCGTTCCACTTCGCCAGGTTGATCATCGTGGCGATGGCCGGCCCGCCTTCCCACCAGCCGGGATAGTAGTAGTAGGGAGCGACCTTGTAGAAGCCGAGCTTCTCGTCGTCATACGGCCCGACCCATTCCGCCGCGTCGATGGTGCCCTTTTCCAGCGACGGATAGATGTCGCCGCCCGCGATCTGCTGCGGGACGACGCCCAGCTTCTCGATGACCTTCCCGGCAAAGCCCCCGATCCGCATCTTCAGCCCCTGCAGGTCGGCGACCGAGTTGATCTCCTTGCGGTACCAGCCGGCCATCTGGACGCCGGTGTTGCCAGCCGGGAATGCGATCAGGTTCTGCGTGGCGTAGAACTCGTTCATCATGTCGATCCCGCCACCATGGTAGAACCAGGCGTTCATCATCCGGGCGTTCAGACCGAAGGGCACCGCAGCGCCAAGCGCATAGGTCGGATCCTTGCCCCAGAAATAGTAGGGCACCGTATGGCAGGCCTCGACCGTTCCTTGCGACACCGCATCTGCGGCCTCCAGACCCGGCACCAGTTCGCCCGCCGGGAAGATCTGCAGCTGGAACTTGCCGTCAGTGGCTTCGGCCACATACTTCGACATGGTCTCGGCCGCACCGTAGATCGTGTCCAGCGACTTCGGGAAGGACGAGGTGACCCGCCAGGTCACGGTGGGCGCGTCCTGGGCGATTGCCGGCGCTGCCAGCACGGCCGCACCGGCGGCGGCGACACCACCGACGGAAGCCTTGGTCAGAAATGAGCGTCGATCCATGCAGTTCTCCTCCACTGTTGGCCCGCCCGGGATCGCTGGCCCCGGCTCGGGCATCGTCTGCGAAATAGACCCTAGAGAAGCTTGCGCGAGATGAGAACTCAAAACTGCATCAGCCTCGCAAATGTGGTCAGAAAACCTTACCAAACGGCCCGCATTGCCGGTTGGCACCGCCTGTTGGCGCTATCATCTGCCGGCGGGGGGCCCAGGGGGCAGACAACTGCCTGCCGACCGGGCAAATCTCCCGGATGAATCGAGAATCACCTGCCGCGAAAGAGCCAGCCCCATGTTCAGTTACGTCTCGCTCGGCACCCGCGATCTTGCCCGCGCCCTGCCCTTCTACGACGCGGTCCTCGCGCCGCTCGGCCATTCCCGTCTCGAGGACTACGACCCCGCGGACCGCTCGGCCGCCTGGGGGCTGGACGATCCGGGGCCGCATCTGTGGGTGACCCAACCCTTCGACGGCGCACCGGCCACACCGGGAAACGGGGTAATGGTCAGCTTCCTTGCCCCCTCACGCGCGGCGGTGGATGCCTTCCATGCCGCGGCGCTGGCCCATGGCGGCACCGACGAGGGCGCCCCGGGACTGCGCCCGCAGTATGGCCCGAACTTCTATGCCGCCTACGTCCGCGACCCGGACGGCAACAAGCTGAACGCGGTCTGTTACCTGCCCGACACGGCCACGCACTAGCCGCAGGCAAATCTGCGCCGACGCTGCCGAACTTCCGGCGCGGCCCCTTGCATTCGCGCAGCGCACGCCAACCTTGTGCCCGAAACCAGCAGGGTGAGATCTCGTGACCTATCTTCTGTTCGTTGTCGGCCTCGGAATTCTTGTGGCGGGCGGTGAGGCGCTTGTGCGCGGAGCCTCTGCAATCGCCCGCGCCTTCCACCTGTCGCCGCTCCTGATCGGCCTCACCATCGTCGGCTTCGGCACCTCGGCGCCCGAACTGATCGTCTCGGTCCAGGCCGCGCTGGCCGGGCAACCCGGCATCGCCATCGGCAACGTGCTGGGGTCGAACATCGGCAACATTCTTCTGATTCTCGGCATCTCTGCCCTGATCGCGCCTCTCATCATCCCCGGCCGCAAGCTCTGGCGAGACCTCGGGTTCATGCTTCTGGCCACCGCGACGATCTGGACGATGCTGCTGGATGGCCAGGTGACGCGGATCGATGGGCTGATCCTGCTTGCCGGACTTGCGGCCTTCCTCGTCACTGCCTTCATTGCAGGCAGCGGCCATCCGCCGGAGCCCGGCCACGAAACCTTTGGGCCGAACTGGCGGCCCTGGGTGATGACCGGCGCCGGACTGGTCGCTCTGGTGATCGGCGCGCGCTTGCTTGTCGACAGTGCCACCGCCATCGCCCGCGACCTTGGCATCTCCGAGGCCGTGATCGGTTTGACCATCGTTGCCGTCGGCACCTCGCTGCCCGAGCTGGCCACCAGCGTTATCGCCGCCATCCGCAAGCACACCGAGATCTCGGTCGGCAACATCGTGGGGTCTAACATCTTCAACATCTTCGGCATCCTCGGGATCACGGCCCTGGTCGCTCCGATCCCTGCCGAGGCCCGCTTTGCCGCCGTTGACATGTGGTGGGTCGCGGGCTCGTCGGTGGGTCTGGCCGCGGTGGCCTTCGTGCTGGGCGGCCTGCCGCGGATTGCCGGGGCGGGGCTGCTTGCCGCCTACGGGGCCTATCTGGCCCTCATCGGCTGACCGCCGTTTCGGCCCGTTCGGGCGGCATGCACGCGGCCGCCCCCATGGCCGTTCGGAAAGTTGCGCGGCACAATGCTCAGTCGCAAGAAAAGTTCAATATCCACGGCGTTACGCGACATTTTCGTATTGCAAATCCCGTTGACGACCGGCATATCGCCCCCTACTGTTCCGACCGAACGTGAAGGGGATGGGCCCATGGCCAGGCTTCTTGTCATCGTAGGAAGGACGCGCATGGGCCGGTGACGGTTTGCCATAACGGTTCCCATGCGCCCCCGAAGGAAACTTCCGGGGGTTTTTTGTTGCGCTGAAGGAGAGACGGAAATGTCGAAGCAGATGACCGGTGCGAAGATGGTGGTCCAGGCGCTGAAGGATCAGGGCGTCGAGGTCATCTTCGGCTATCCCGGCGGTGCGGTGCTTCCGATCTATGACGAGCTGTTCCTGCAGAACGACATCCGCCATATCCTCGTGCGCCACGAACAGGGCGCGGTCCACATGGCCGAGGGTTATGCCCGCAGCACGGGCAAACCGGGAGTGGCGCTGGTGACTTCCGGCCCCGGCGCGACCAATGCCGTGACCGGCCTCACCGACGCGCTGATGGATTCGATCCCCATCGTGGTGCTGACCGGCCAGGTGCCGACCTTCATGATCGGCACCGACGGTTTCCAGGAGGCCGACACGGTGGGCATCACCCGGCCCTGCACCAAGATGAACTGGCTGGTGAAGGACACCGCGAAGCTGTCGGAGACCATCCATCAGGCCTTCCACGTCGCCACCCATGGCCGCCCCGGCCCGGTGCTGATCGACATCCCGAAGGATGTGCAGTTCGCCACCGCCGACTACACGCCCGCCGACAAGGCCAGGGTGTCGCATTACCAGCCGCGCACCGAGGGCGATCCCGACCGCATCGCGCAACTGGTCGAGCTGATGGAGCAGGCCGAGCGTCCGATCCTCTATACCGGAGGCGGTGTCATCAACTCGGGCCCCCGCGCCAGCCAGCTTCTGCGCGAGCTGGCGGCGGAAACCGGCTTTCCGGTCACCTCCACCCTGATGGGGCTCGGGGCCTATCCGGCCTCGGGGCGGAACTGGATCGGCATGCTGGGGATGCACGGGCTTTACGAAGCCAACCTCGCCATGCACGGCTGCGACCTGATGATCAACATCGGCGCCCGCTTCGACGACCGCATCACCGGCCGGGTCAAGGATTTCAGCCCGCGTTCGAAGAAGGCGCATATCGACATCGACCCGTCCTCGATCAACAAGGTCATCCATGTGGACGTGCCGATCGTCGGGGACGTGACCAGGGTGCTGGAGGAGCTGCTGCGACAGTGGCGCGCGCGCGGATCGCGGACCGACAAAGCGGGTCTCGCGAAATGGTGGAAGCAGATCGACGAATGGCGCGGCGTGAAGTGCCTCGCCTACAAGAACTCCACGACCACGATCAAGCCGCAATATGCGCTGGAGCGGCTCGAGGCCCTGACCAAGGGCATGGACCGCTACATCACCACC
>JBKBRG010000268.1:0-4338 GCA_046292325.1 Tabrizicola sp. | reverse complement strand
GCACGAAGACGATCACCGACAGCGCGATCACGAAGAACACCACTGTCCAGGCCGTGCCGCCAAGCGCCGTCGCAATCGCTTCCATCACCGCTCTCCTGCCCGCCGGCGCGCGATCTCGCCCGCCCTTTGCCGTGCCAGATGGTCCACGGCCTGCACATCCTCAAGGGTCATTCTGTCGTTTTCGCGACCAAGATCCGGGTCCAGCGCCGCAAGCGTGGCCTCGACCACACCCGCCATGTCCATGAACCCGATGCCGCCCGCCAGGAAATGGTCGAGCGCCACTTCCTTGGCCGCGTTGAAGGCGGACCCCGCCAACCCCCGCCGCGCCATGACCTCGCGGGCCAGCCGCAGCGCGGGATAGCGCCGAAGGTCGGGGGCGCGGAACGTCATCTGCCCGATCCGGGCCAGGTCCAGCCGCGCCACCGGCAGCGGCGCCCTCTCGGGCCAGTTCAGCGCATAGCCGATCGAATGGCGCATGTCCGGCACCCCCATATGCGCCATGATCGCCCCGTCGCGGTAGCCGACCATGGAATGGATCAGCGACTCGGGGTGGATGATGACCTCGATCTGGTCAGGGGCGACACCGAAGAATTCCCGGGTTTCAATGACTTCCAGCGCCTTGTTGAACATGGATGCCGAATCGATGGTGATCCTGCGCCCCATCGTCCAGTTCGGATGCGCCAGCGCCTCGGCCACGGTTGCCGCGGCCAGACGCTCGATCGGCCAGTCGCGCAGGGCGCCGCCGCTCGCCGTCAGGATGATCCGCTCCACCGCCGCGATGTCCTCGCCGACCAGCGCCTGGAAGATCGCCGAATGTTCGCTGTCCACCGGCAGGATCCGTGCCCGCCGCCGCGCGGCCTCGGCCATCAGCAGGGGCCCGGCCGTCACCAGGCTTTCCTTGTTGGCAAGGGCCAGCGTGCCCCCGTGCCGCAGGGCCCGGAACCCCGGCGCCAGGCCCGCCGCGCCCACGATCGCGCTCATCACCCAGTCGGCCGGGCGGTCGGCGGCCTCGAGCAGCGCCTCCGGCCCCGCCGCGGCCTCGACCCCCGAACCGGCCAGCCGCTCGCGAAGCTCGCGCAAGTCGCGCGGATCGGCGCAGACCGCGATCTCGGCCCGCAACAGGCGCGCCAGCTCGGCCAGCCGGGCAAGGTTCCGCCCCCCGGTCAGCGCCACCACGCGATGCGTCCCGGCCCCGCCCGCGCGCAGCAGAAGATCGACGGTCTGCTCGCCGATGGATCCCGTCGCGCCGAAGATCGAGACGCTGCGCATCATCTCACCCGGCGAACAGGCGCGTGACGGGCGCGAAGAGGCCGATAAGCAGCACGAAGACCACGGCTCCGATCAGGGCGTCGAAGCGGTCCAGCACGCCGCCATGGCCCGGGATCAGGTTCGAGGCATCCTTCACGCCGGCCCGCCGCTTGACCCAGCTTTCGGCGATGTCGCCCATCTGCCCGGCAAGGGCCACCAGCGCCGAGACCGGCACGATCAGCCAGCTCGTCCCCAGGGCCAGGACGAAGACCAGCCCCACCAGGCCCGCGCCGACCCAGCCCGCCGCCGTGCCCGACCAGGTCTTCTTCGGGCTCAGCGCCGGCCAGAACTTCGGCCCGCCCACCAGACGACCGACGAAATACCCAAGCACGTCCGAAACGATCACCACGGCCACCAGCCACAGGATCGCCCGGTCTCCCGCGGTCTGGCGCAGCTCGACCAGCCCGTAACCCGCCAGCATGATCGCCAGCGCATAGGCACCCGAAAGCCGCCGGTCGCGGCGCGGGGTCAGGATCAGCACCAGCGTCGGCACCATCAGGAACAGGACCGCGATGTCGCTGCGCAGGACCATGGCCAGCATCAGCGCCGCCCCCGCCGTCACCGCGATGGTGACCGGTGCCCGCCGTCCCCCCGGCGCCGTCATCGTCGCCAGTTCCCAGACCATGACCGAGGTCAGCCCGATGACCAGCGCGGCAAAGGCCGTGCCGCCCAGCCAGATCTCGACCGCGCCCACCGCCAGCATGACGATGGCCGACAGGATGCGCGTGCGCAGGTCCGCCCATCTGCCGGCAGCAGCCGGCCCCGGATCGCTCACCGGACCACCCCGCCGAAGCGCCGCTGCCGGTTCGAGAAACGCGCCACGATGGCGGCCAGTTCCTCCGGCCCGAAATCCGGCCAGAGCGTTTCGGTGAACTCGTATTCGGCATAGGCCGCCTGCCAGGGCAGGAAATTCGAGGTGCGCGTCTCGCCGCTGGTGCGGATCACCAGGTCCGGGTCGGGCAGCCCGCCGGTGTCGAGCCTCTCGCCGAAGGCTGCCTCGGTCAGGTGCCGGGGGTCCAGCAGCCCCGCCGCCGCGGCCTCGGCCACCTTGCGGGCCGCGCGGACGATCTCGTCCCGGCCGCCATAGTTGATCGCGACGGTCAGGTTCAGCCGGTCCAGTCCCGCCGTGCGGGCCTCGATCCCGGCCATCATGCGTTGCAGCTTGGGGTCCAGCCGGCTCCGGTCGCCGATGAAGCGCATCCGGACGCCCGCCTGCGCCAGCCGGTCGGCCTCGCGTTCGATGTAGCGGGCGAAGATCGCCATCAGGCCCAGGACTTCCTCGGTGGACCGCTTCCAGTTCTCGGTCGAGAAGGCGTAAAGCGTCAGCCACTTGATCCCGAGGTCGGGGGCCGCCCTGACGATCTCGCGCACCCGCTCGGCGCCCTTGCGGTGGCCGACCAGCCGGGCCCAGCCCCGGTTCGTGGCCCAGCGGCCGTTGCCGTCCATGATGATCGCCAGATGGTTGACCGGCCGCGCGGCGGCCTCCACCTGCAAGTCCTTCGACACTCGCCGCCCCTCCGCCCGCAGGTCAGACCTGCATGATCTCTGCCTGCTTGGCTTCCAGCGCCTTGTCGACGGCAGCGATCGCCTTGTCCGTCAGCTGCTGCACCTCGTCGGACCAGAATTTCTGGTCGTCCTCGCTCATGCCCTGCGCCTTCGCCTTCTTGATCTGGTCCATGCCGTCGCGCCGCACGTTGCGAATCGCGACCTTGGCCTGCTCGGCATATTGCGCGGCAACTTTGGTCAATTCGCGGCGGCGCTCCTCGTTCAGTTCGGGAATGGGCAGCCGGATCAGCGGGCCGTCGGTGACCGGGTTGATCCCGATGCCGCTTTCGCGGATCGCCTTCTCGACCTTGCCGACCAGGGCCTTGTCCCAGACGTTGATGACCACCATGCGCGGCTCGGGCACGTTCACCGTGCCCAGCTGGTTGATCGGCGTCATCTGGCCATAGGCCTCCACCTGGATCGGTTCGAGGATCGAGGCCGAGGCCCGGCCCGTCCGCAGGCTGGCGAATTCCGTCTTCAGCGCTGCCATCGCGCCATCCATCCGGCGCTGGAGGTCGTCGGTGTCGATCTCGATCTCTTCATGAGCCATCTGCCTGCTCCTTCACTTCCGCAGCGGGCTGCCCCCGCGATTTCGCGCTCTATAGCAGAGCCGCGCGGGCCGGGTATAGGCCCAAGCGCCCGACCGGCCGCGAGGGCCAGCGCCGGACGAGGCGAGCGCCGGCCCCGCCCGCTCTGCGCCGGACGCAAGGCCGACGCGTGCCAGACGCGGGCCCCTGGCAACATTCCGCCGGATCAGCGCAGCATCCGCAAGGGCCTAGCCCTCGACCCGGGTGTAGGTTCCCTGCCCCGCCAGAATTCCCCGGAACCCGCCGGGTTCGTCCAGGCTGAAGACGATGATCGGCAGCGCATTGTCGCGCGCCAGCGCGATCGCCGTCGCATCCATCACGCCCAGATGCTTTTCCAGCACCTCGTCATAGGTCACATGCTCATAGCGTTTCGCATCGCCATGCTTCTTCGGGTCCTTGTCGTAAACCCCGTCGACCTTGGTGCCCTTGAAGATCGCCTGGCAGGCCATCTCGGAGGCGCGCAGCGTCGCCGCCGTGTCGGTGGTGAAATAGGGGTTCCCGGTGCCGGCGGCGAAGATGCAGACCCGCTTCTTTTCCAGATGGCGCACCGCGCGGCGGCGGATGTAGGGCTCGCAGACCTGATCCATCGGGATGGCCGAGATGACGCGGGTGAAGACCCCGATCGCCTCCAGCGCCGACTGCATCGCCAGCGCGTTCATCACCGTGGCAAGCATCCCCATGTAGTCAGCCGTCGTCCGCTCCATCCCCTGCGCGCTGCCCTGCAAGCCGCGGAAGATGTTGCCGCCGCCGATCACCATGCAGATCTCGACGCCGAGATCGCGGACCGATTTCACCTCTTCGGCGATGCGCGCCACGGTCGGCGGATGCAGGCCATAGCCCTGGTCCCCCATCAGCGCCTCGCCGGAAATCTTCAGCATGACGCGGCTGTATCTGGTGG
>JBKBRG010000267.1:0-4350 GCA_046292325.1 Tabrizicola sp. | reverse complement strand
ACGTCGCCCCGCCCCGGCGCAGTTTGATCACCATCTTGCGTCGCTCGGCGCGCGCCTCAGCCCCAAGCGATCTCATGTCGGTCAGTTCCATCTCATCAACATGAGGATAGACTCGGAAATAGATGGCCGGATCAATAATCCACATCGGCGCCACGGTGCGCCGAGTGACCGTGCCGCCCGACAGGCCCAAGAAGTGGGACGCCGCCGATGCGGTGGCCGAGGGTTTCGACGTGGAGGGGTTGCTGCGTTCCTCGCGCCCTGTCGCCGACGCCGTCCAGTCGCTGGACATCACCCGCTGGCGTGCGGCCGACCGCTTCGTCGGGGAGCCGCAGGTTCGACGGTGGCTGATTGACGGCGTGTTCCCGCAGGCGCAGGCAGCCCTGATTGCCGCTGCGGGTGGAGTCGGCAAGTCCTTCCTGCTGCTGGCGCTGGCCCGCGAGGTGGCCGCTTTCGATGGCATCTGGGCCAACGCACCGACGCTGTTCGGCGGCGCGCTGGCGGGCCACGGCGTGGCGATCTACGTCACGGCCGAGGATGACGCCATCGAGGTCCACAACCGTCTGAACGCGCTGGGCCCGATTCCGGATCGGCTCTACGTGCTGCCGCTGCCGGATGCCGGTGGCGCCGTGCCGCTGTTCGCGCCCGATCCATCGACCCGAGGACCGGCGACGACGACGGAATGGACGGACCTGGAGCGCCAGCTCAAGGCGATGCCGGGCCTGCGCCTGGTCGTGCTCGATCCGCTGCAGCCGCTGTGCGCTCTGGATCTGAACGTGCCGGAAAACGCGCAGTTCGTCTGTTCCCGTCTGGCGGCGCTGGCGGCCAGCACCGGCGCCTCTGTGATCGTGTCGCACCACTTCGCCAAGCGGGAGGCCTCGACGCCGGAGCAGGCCCGGGAAGCGATCCGGGGCACCGGTGGCCTGGTCGATGGCGTGCGCTCCGTGTACGCGCTGTGGAACCCGAAAGAGGAGCAGGCCAAGGCCATCTGCAAGACGCTGGGCGAGCCCTTCGAGCGTGGCCGCGTCGTGATGGGCGGCGTGGTCAAGGCCAATGGCCGTGCCAATCTTCGGGTGACCACCTTCTTGCGCGACACGCGTGGCCTGCTGGTGGACCGCAGCCAGGATGTGGCGCGGGCGGGCGCCACCGATGTGGATCTGCTGCCGGCGCTGAAGGCCGCCATCGCTCGTGCCGCGGCCGAGGGCAAGCCGTACACCAAGACCGGCGGCAACGGCTTCTACGAGCGCCGGCACGAACTGCCGGAGGCCTTCCACGCCATCGGCAAGCACCGCCTCGCCGACTGGGTCGGGACGTTGCTCGACCGCGAGGAACTGGTGATGGCGATGGCCCAGGGCTCCAAGCTGGTCAAGTGGCTGGACGTGCCAGGCGGTCCGGTCGCCAGCGGGCAGGCGGTGTTCGTCACCGGGCACCTGGGGCGCTCGGGTGCAGGGCGGCCGGATGGCGATTGAGCGTTCCCGGCTTCCCGGTTCCCGGCCGGGAAGGCAAGGCCGGGTGGGAACGGCAAACCCAGCACTCGCGCGGGGAATCAGCGTTCCCGGCCTGAATCGTTCCCGAGCAGGGGTGGGAACGGGCCTTCCCCAGGGAGAACGGCACGTTCCCGGCTTCCCGGTGGTTGCTCTCTATAGAGAGGGTGAGCATCGGGAATGCTCACCTCCCTCGCGCCGGATGGTTGCCCGGCGCGGGACAGTCTTGCCAAATTTTGCCAAACCATCTAACCTGCTGGCATGAGTACGATGAACATCTCCTTACCCGACAGCCTCAAGGCTTTCGTCGACGAGCAGGTCAGCCAACGCGGCTACGGCACCAGCAGTGAGTACGTGCGCGAACTGATCCGCCGCGATCAGGACCGGCTGCAGCTGCGCAACCTGCTGCTGGCCGGCGCATCGTCAGCGCCCACGGCGCCGGTGACCGAGACCTACTTCGAGGGCTTGCGCGAGCGGGTACGCGGCGCGGCCGGGGCGACAGGCAAGACACGCAGCCGGTCGTGAAGGCCAAGCCCGTCGTCCCGCGCGAGCAGGCCCATCGGGACCTCGAGGACGCGATCGCCCACTACCTGGCCGAAGGTGCCGAGACCGCCGCGCTCGGCTTCATCGGCGCCCTGGAGGACGCGTACCGCCACATCGGCCGGCACCCGGCCACGGGCTCACCGCGATACGCCCACGAGTTGAACCTGCCAGGCCTTCGCTCCTGGCCGCTGACGCGTTATCCCTATCTGGTCTTCTACGTCGAGCGGTCAGACCACGTCGATGTCTGGCGTGTGCTGCACGGGCAGCGTGACATCCCGGCTTGGATGCAGGGCCCGGAAGACATCTGAGCCTCGCCCCAGGCGAAAGGGGTCCTTCCTGGCGAAATTCCCATACGGGGGGCGCGAGCGCGGCGCTTCGCCACCGTCAGGGTGCAAACCGAGGTTTGCAGGGTTTGCGGTTGGCAGGCCAGCGCCGCCGCCACGGCCAGCGACCGGAAGAACGGCCAGGGTACGCATGTTGTGCGTACCCCAACGGTCGGCACTGAACTCCGACCCATTGCGGCGCGGCTGACCTTCAGCCGATGCGGTACACCCGCTCGCCGGCGGCGTTGCGCGTCAGCACCACGCTCAGGCCCAGACGCTTGCGCAGCAGGCCCGAGATCGCGCCGCGCACCGAGTGCGGCTGCCAGCCGGTGGCCAGCATCAGTTGCAGGTTGGTCGCGCCCTGCGAGCGGCGCAGCGCCACCACCAGCGCGGCGAGCTTGGTGCCGGGGCGCACCGGGATGCCCTCCAGAAGTTGGAGGTCGTCAGGGGTGTCCACTTCTTGGATGCTCTCTGCCTCCGGTGGCGCGGGCCGCTTGCGCCCGGCCACGGCGTAGCCGGCGTCGGTCAGCACGAAGCCGCCGTCACTGGCCTCGATCCACTCTCGCCGCATCAACGCGGTCATCGCCTTCACCCGCGCGCCGCCGCGCAGGTTGGCGGGCGGGATCACGCGTCCATCGGCGCGGCGGGCGGCGGCACGCAGCAGCAGGGCTTGGGTCGGGGTGAGCTTGGGGCAAGTTTCCATCGCAACCTCCGTCACTCGGCCTTGCCGCCGAAGATGGCGAGCAGATCGTCGAGCGCCTGCTCCACCCGCCCCAGGTCGCCGACGTGGCCCCAGTGGATGGCGTCGGGGTCGTGACCGAAGTGGTTGTCGGCCAGTTGCTGCAGCCGCGCCAGCTTGGCGTGGATCTGCGTGGTGCGCGCGGCGTAGGCAGCGCGGGGATCGGCGTGGCGCATCGGGGTCTCCGGGTTGATCGCGATACCCTGATTCACGCGCTGTTCCGCCCCGACGCCAAGCTTGGGCGAGCATCTTTCCGCTGATAGACTTTCATCCGGTTTAATCCACTTGAGGCGCTTCCAGTTGGCAAGCGCGGACACCATGACCACAGAACCGTGGGTTTCCGTCGAGCAGGTCGCCCAGCACTTGGGCGTGGCCAAGGACACCGTGTACCGATGGCGGGAACACCGAGGGCTGCCGGCGCACCGCGTCGGGCGTCTGTGGAAGTTCAAGCTGTCCGAGGTGGACGACTGGGTGCGCGCCGGGGGTGCCGATGAGGGTGCTACGAGCGGCGCTGAACAGAACAACGAGAACGATTGAATGAACGTCCAGCAGCTCGAGAACGAACTCTGGGAGGCCGCCGACCAGCTGCGGGCCAATTCCAAGCTCACGGCCGCCGAGTACTCGATGCCGGTGCTCGGCCTGATCTTCCTGCGCCATGCGGACAACCGGTTCAAGACCTACCTGCCGGAGATCGAAGCCGACATTCCGCCGCAGGTGCCCGCAGCCCAGCGAGAGACGCTGATCAAGCTCGGCTTTCAGGGCAAGGCGGCCATCTACCTGCCCGAGGAGGCACGATTCGATCGCATCGCCAGCCTGCCCCGGGGTGCTGACGTCGGCCAGGTCATCGACCAGGCCATGGATGCGATCGAAGCCGAGTACGACGTGCTCAAGGGCGCGCTGCCGCGCGGCTACGCAGCCTTCGAGCCCGACCTGCTCGCCGAACTGGTCAAGATCTTCGATCGCCCCGCGATCAAGGCGGCCACGGGCGATGCGAAGGACATCCGCGAGCTGCGCGATCTGCTGGAGGCCTGGCGCGAAGCCCGCCGAACGGCGTGGCAGACCACCATCATGGTGGTCACGACCGCCATCCTCGCCGCACTGCTGGTCGGGGCTGCCATCAAGCTGAAGCTGATGGGAGGTGCGCAATGATCGAGACCTTGCTCGGTGGGCTGCTGGGCGGGGCCTTCCGTCTGGCGCCCGAGATCCTGAAATGGTTCGACCGCAAGGGCGAGCGCAGCCATGAACTCGCCATGCAGGACAAGGC
>JBKBRG010000266.1:0-4352 GCA_046292325.1 Tabrizicola sp. | reverse complement strand
CAGGGGCAGCATCCCGTGCAGATGGTCCACCGAATAGACCTCGGTCTTGCGCGAGAAGCGGCGGTCCAGCACGTCGCGGGCGGGCTGCATCTTGCCGTCCGGGCCGCGTTCGGGGTCGAGCAGGAAGAATTCCAGCTCGAAGGCCCCGGCCGGGTGCAAGCCTTCGGCGGCAAGCGCATCGACCTGCCGTTGCAGGGCGTGGCGCGGGTCCGAGGACATCGGCGCCCCGTCCAGCATATACATCGACATGAACACCTCGCCACGCGGCGGCAGGGTGTTGTGCAGCGCCTTCAGCGTGCCGGGGATCGGCCAGGCGCGCAGGTCGCCATCGCCCTGGTCCCAGATCAGGCCGGTTTCATGCACATCCTCGCCGCAGATGTCGAGGCCGAGGATGGAGATCGGGAGATGACGGCCATTGTTGTAAAATGACAAAAGCTCATGGCGCCGGATGATCTTTCCCCGGCCGATTCCGTTGGCGTCGTGCAGGATAATGTCAAAGGCCTCGATCTCGGGATGGGCTTCGAGAAAGGCTTCCGCCTCGGCTGCGGTGGAACCGGAGGGGCTTTGGGTCATGGTCAGGCTGCCTGGAAGAGATCGGAAAGGATGGCGTCGAAGCTGGCGATCAGGCGATCGACCTGGGCCTTCTTCGTCGCGGGGCTGACAAGCATCATGTTGTGGAAGGGCGCGATCAGCGTGCCGCGGTTGATCAGCGCGGTGTGGATCGCGGCCTCGACCTGCGGCTGGTGGGCAAGCGCGGCCTCGGTCCCGTTGCGAAGGGGGCCGGGGGCGCAGATGAATTCCACCCGTGCGCCGACCCGGACCACATGCCAGGGGGCCCGGTGCCGCTCGATCGCCTTGCGCAGGCCCGAGGACAGGCGCTCGGCCAGCTTCTCCATATGGGCGTAGTTTCCGGGCGTCATCACCTCGGAAAGGGTGGCGACGAGGCAGGCGAACTGCATCGGATTGGCCGACAGCGTGGTGCCCATGCCGGTGCGGCCGGGCTCGCGCTTCCGGTCCGCCTCCTCGTAGCGCTTCGCGGTCTCGTCGGTCAGGCCCCAGACGGCGGTCGGCATGCCCCCGGCCACGCATTTGCCGACGACGAAGATGTCGGGGCGCAGCGAGTGGACGCGGGTATAGCCGCCGAGGCCGGAGGAAATGGTGTGCGTCTCGTCGATGATGAGAAGCGCCCCGTATTTCCGCGCAAGCTGGCGCAGCCCGTCGTGGAAGCCGGCCTCGGGCAGCACCATGCAGGAGTTGGTCATCACCGGCTCGGTCAGGATCGCGGCAATGTCGCCCCCGGCCAGCGCGGCCTCGACCCCGGCGAGGTCGTTGAATTCGCAGGCGACGGCGGTCTGCGACAGGTCGTTCACCTGGCCGAGGAGTCCCGGTGCATTCACCGTGCGGCCGTTTTGCAAGACGACGAAGGTATCGTCCACGGTGCCGTGATAGCAGCCGTTGAAGACCAGAACCCTGGGCCGCCCGGTGATCGCGCGGGCCACGCGCAGGGCAAAGCGGTTGGCATCGGTCGCGGTGGTGGCGATCTGCCAGCGGAAGGGGCCGAAACGTTCGGTCAGCAGGCGCCCGGCCTCGAGCGCGGTCTCGGTCGGCAGCATGTAGGTCAGGCCGCGGCGGGCCTGGTGGCGAATGGCGCGGGCCACGGGCGGCGGGGAATGGCCGAACATGGACCCGGTATCGCCCAGGCAGAAGTCGTCGAGGCGGTGGCCGTCGATATCCTCGATCCGCGCGCCATGGGCCTTTTCGACCAGCGGCAGATGCGGCATCGGCCAGTCGGCCATCCAGTGCATCGGCACGCCGCCGAGGAAGACCCCGGCGCCCTTCTCCAGCGCCTTCGCGGCCTTCGGGCGGGCCTTGGCATAGGTCGCGGCCTCGCGCGCGGCAAAGGCGGCCAGGCGGTCCTGCGGGATTCCGGCGATCGGGGCGTCAGTCATGGGCACGGTTCCGTGGATGCTGACCGTTTATGCGCCGGAATTTGATTAAAATGCAAGCGACGGCATCAATCCTTGCGCAGAAGAAGCACGACACCCGCCGGGTCGGAGGTCCAGTGGCCGGTGACGCCCTCCAGCGGCTCGAGTTCGTCGCGCTGCGGACTGCCGAGCCGGGCGAGGGCCGCGTCCGGGTCGTCGGTGACCAGTTCCAGCCAGACGTCCACCTGGCTTTGCTGCGGCACGCGGTCGAGCCAGAGCGTCACCTCACCGAAGGCAAAGGCGATGCTGTCCGGGCCGTCGCGGCGCACGGCAAGGCCGATGCGGTCGCGGTAGAAGGCGACCATTTCGTGCCAGCGGTGCGCGGGGACCTTGATCGCGATGTTGCGTCCCGGGGTGATCTGCATGGCTGGCTACATCTCAGGCCCAGCGACCCTCGAAATCCTCGGGCACCAGAAGGTTGTGGCGGCCCATCGCCTTGACGTCCTTCTCGCCGCACAGCGCCATGGTGATGTCCATTTCCTTGTGGATCACCTCCAGCGCCTTTGTCACCCCGGCCTCGCCCATGGCGCCGAGGCCGTGGATATAGGCGCGGCCGATCATCGTGCCCTTCGCGCCCAGCGCCAGCGCCTTCAGCACGTCCTGGCCCGAGCGGATGCCGCTGTCGAGCCAGACCTCGGTCCGGTCGCCGATGGCGCGGACGATGGACGGCAGCATGCGGATCGAGGACAGGGCCCCGTCCAGCTGCCGCCCGCCGTGGTTCGAGACGATCACGGCATCGGCCCCGAGGTCGGCGGCCAGCCGCGCATCGTCGGGGTCGAGCACGCCCTTCAGGATGAACTTGCCCTTCCACTGGTCGCGGATGCGGGCGACCTTCCGCCAGTCGAGCTGCGGATCGAACTGTTCGTTGGCCCAGGCGGTCAGGTCCGACAGTTTCTGCACGCCCTTCACATGGCCGACGATGTTGCGGAACTGGCGGCGCGGGGTCCGGAGCATCCCGAGGGACCAGCGCGGCTTCAGCGCCATGTTGATGAGGTTCGGGATGGTCGGCCGGGGCGGGCTGGTCAGGCCGTTCTTCAGGTCCTTGTGGCGCTGGCCGAGGATCTGGAGATCCAGCGTCAGCACCAGCGCCGAGCATTTCGCCGCCCGGGCGCGTTCGATGATCGCATCGACGAAGTCCTCGTCCTTCATCACATAAAGCTGGAACCAGAAGGGGTCCGGGCTGTGGGCCGCCACATCCTCGATGGAGCAGATCGACATGGTGGACAGCGTGAAGGGCACGCCGAACTTCGCCGCGGCGCGGGCGGCGTGGATCTCGCCGTCGGGGTGCTGCATGCCGGTCGAGCCGACCGGGGCCAGCGCGACGGGCATCCTCACCTTCTGCCCGGCCATGGTGCTTTCCAGCACCCGGTTCGTCAGGTCGCGCGCGACGCGCTGGCGAAAGTGCAGGCGCGCGAAGTCGGAGGTGTTCTCGCGGAAGGTCTGCTCGGTGTAGCTGCCGGACTCGCAATAGTCCCAGAACATCTTCGGCGTGCGCCGGCGATGCAGGGCCTTCAGATCCTCGATGCAGGTGATGACGGGCATGGGCGCCTCCCGGGATTGGTCAGATCGTGTTACCAATCTCCGGGGGGTGCGGCAAGTCCCGGTTCAGGCGGAATGGGCGCCGTCGGCCAGTGCCTTGACCCTGGCCAGAACCTCGGCCACCGGGACGCCCGCGCCGATGTCCTTGACGATCGCCGAGCCGACCACGCAGCCATCCGCGACGCTGGCGATGGACCGGGCGGCCTCGGGCGTGGCAATCCCGAAGCCGACGATCACCGGCAGGTCGGTAGAGCGCTTGATCCGGGCGACCTCGGGCCCGACCTCGCCGGCCTGCGCGGCGGCAGACCCGGTGATCCCGGTGATCGAGACGTAGTAGACGAAGCCGGAGGTGTTCTGCAGCACCTTGGGCAGGCGCCTGTCGTCGGTTGTGGGGGTGGCCAGCCGGATGAAGTTGAGGCCGGCCTTCTGCGCGGGCAGGCAGAGTTCGGCATCCTCTTCCGGCGGCAGGTCCACGACGATCAGACCGTCGATTCCGGCGGCCCTGGCCTCGGACAGGAAACGGTCCACACCGCGGGAATAGATCGGGTTGTAGTAGCCCATGAGGACGATGGGCGTGGTGGTGTCGCCGGCGCGGAAGGCGCGGACCATGGCCAGCACCTTCTCCATCGTCATGCCGCCTTCCAGCGCGCGCTGGCCGGCGGCCTGGATCGTCGGACCGTCCGCCATCGGGTCGGTGAAGGGCATCCCGAGTTCGATGATGTCCACCCCGGCCCCGGGCAGGCCCCGCATCACGGCAAGGCTGGTCGCCTCATCGGGGTCGCCGCCCATGATATAGGCGACGAAGGCTTTCTTCTCCTCGGCCTTCAG
>JBKBRG010000265.1:0-4352 GCA_046292325.1 Tabrizicola sp. | reverse complement strand
CCCCGCCGTCGGCCTCGATGTAGATGCGCACCATGCCCGCGTCGGTGGGGCCGATTTGCAGGTTGGCGGCGATGTCGCTGGGGGAATTGATGCCCATGGGAATGCTCCGGCTTTGCCGGACGGGTAGCGGGCGGCGCGACCGGGCGCAAGGAAAAACCGTGCCGCGCGGCGGGCTGTCCCGTTGCCGGGGCGCGTGCATTCCCGCTTGCATTCGGGGGGGAGCGGGGCTAAATGCCGCCGCGAGTGCCGCCTTAGCTCAGTTGGTTAGAGCACCAGATTGTGGATCTGGGGGTCCCCCGTTCGAGCCGGGGAGGCGGTACCACCGAAATCCGATCCGTGATCAGACAGGCCGGTCCGTCAGGACCGACTGGCGTGCTGCCGCCGCCGCGGCGTGCTTGCAGGAATTGACAGGGTGCCATCCCCGCAGCAGAAGCGGAGTTGTCGCAGCCTTCCTGCCCTGGGGTGTTCCCCGTGACCCGCTCTGCCCCCGACCGATCCTTCGCCCAGGCCCGGGCCGTCATCCCGCGCGGGGTGGCGCATGTGCGGCTGGACGGGCCCGTCGTCACCCGCGATTTCGCCTTCCTCGTCCTGCCGCGCTTTACCCTTCTCGCCTTCAGTTCCGCGATCGAGCCCCTGCGCATCGCCAACCAGCTGACGCAGGCCCCGCTCTACCGCTACCGGCTGGTCAGCATGGACGGGGCGTCGGTCGAAAGTTCCTCGGGCGTGCGGGTCGAGGTGGATCAGGGGCTGGAGCCGCTGACCCGCGACACCACGGCGATCGTCTGTTCCGGCACCGATGCCAGCCTGGCGGCGGACCGGCGGGTGCTTGCCTGGCTGCGCGACCACGCCCGGCGCGGCGGGGGGCTCGGGGCGGTCTGCACCGGGGCCTATACGCTCGCCCGCGCGGGGCTTCTGGGCGACGACACGCCCGCCGTCCACTGGGAAAACCGCCCCGCCTTCCGCGAACTGTTCGATGTCGAGCCGCTGGAGCAGATCTATGTCATCGGGCGCAGGCATTTTTCCTGCGCCGGCGGCGAGGCGGGGGTGGACCTGATGCTGGCGCTGATCGCGCGCGACCACGGGCAGAGGCTGGCCGATGCGGTGGCCGAGATGTGTCTGCATTCGCGCCGCCGCGAGGCGAGCACCACGCAGAAGAAGGTCTATCCCGCGCCGATGCTGGCCCGCCATCCCGCCGTGGCCCAGGTGATCGCGGCGATGCAGGCGAACATCGCCACGCCGCTTGACCGCGACGAACTGGCCAGGGTCTTCGGCCGCTCGCCCCGGCATCTGGAGCGGATCTTCCGGCAGGTCGTGCAGGAGACGCCGAAAGGCTATTATCTCGGCCTGCGTCTGCAAGAGGCGCGCGACCTTTTGTCCGATACCACGATGTCGATCCTCGAGGTGGCGCTGGCCACCGGGTTCAATTCGCGGTCCAGCTTTTCCAAGGCCTTCCGCAAGCGCTTTGGCCACAGCCCGGCGCGGGCGCGCTGAGACGCAGGGCCGGGCTTCACCCCGGCCGGTGGCGCGGCTAAGGTGCCCGCCCCTGACCGAAGAGGAATCGCATGAGCCCGACCCGCATCCCCAGCCTGATCGCCGCCGAGATCGGGGCCACGCCCCAGCAGGTGACCGCGGCGGTCGAGCTTCTGGACGGCGGCGCCACGGTCCCCTTCATCGCGCGCTACCGCAAGGAGGTGACGGGGGGCCTCGACGACAGCCAGCTGCGCCGGCTGGAAGAGCGCCTCGGCTATCTGCGGGACCTGGAGGCACGGCGGGCGGCGATCGCCGAGTCCATCGCCGGGCAGGGCAAGATGACCGACGATCTGGCCTGCGCGATTGCCGGTGCGGCGACCAAGGCCGAACTCGAGGACATCTATCTGCCCTACAGGCCCAAGCGCCGAACCAGGGCGATGATCGCCCGCGAGGCGGGGTTGCAGGGCCTGCTGGATGCCATCCTTGCCGACCGCTCGGCCGATCCGGCGGCGCTGGCGGCGGGTTTCCTGTCGGACGGCTTCGCCGATGCGAAGGCCGCGCTGGAAGGCGCGCGCGACATTCTGGCGGAAGGTCTGGCCGAGGATGCCGCCCTGCTGGGCCGGCTGCGCGACCACATGCGCAAGGTGGGCAGGCTTTCGGCAAAGGTCGTGCCGGGGAAAGAGGCTGCGGGCGCCAAGTTCGCCGATTACTTCGCCCATTCCGAGGATTTCGCCCGCGTGCCCAGCCATCGGGCGCTGGCCATGTTCCGCGGCCGCAACGAAGAGGTGCTGACGCTGGACCTCGAGGTCGATGCCGAGGCCCCGCGCGGCGAAAGCCCGGCCGAGCGGGCCTGCGGAGCGGCGGTGGGCGCGGGCGGCACCGGTCCGGGAGACCGCTGGCTGCGCGAGGCGGCGGCCTGGGCCTGGCGGGTGAAGATCAGGACCAGCCTGACCCTGGACCTGATGGCCGAGTTGCGCGAGGCGGCCGAGGCCGAGGCGATCCGCGTCTTTGCGCGGAACCTGAAGGACCTCCTGCTGGCCGCCCCGGCGGGCGGGAAGGCGACGATGGGCCTCGATCCCGGCATTCGGACCGGCGTCAAGGTCGCGGTGGTCGATGCGACCGGCAAGCTGGTCGCAACCGACACGATCTATCCCTTCCAGCCGAAGAACGATCTGAAGGGCGCGCAGACGGCGCTGGCGCGGCTGATCGGGCAGCACGGGGTGAAGCTCATCGCCATCGGCAACGGCACCGCCAGCCGCGAGACGGAAAAGCTGGTCGCGGACCTTCTGGCGCTGCTGCCGTCCGGCGCCGAGAAGCCGGTGAAGGTCGTGGTCTCGGAAGCCGGGGCCTCGGTCTATTCCGCCTCGGAACTCGCTGCGCGCGAGTTTCCCGATCTGGATGTGTCCCTGCGCGGCGCGGTCTCGATCGCGCGGCGCTTGCAGGATCCGCTGGCCGAGCTGGTGAAGATCGAACCCAGGGCGATCGGCGTCGGCCAGTATCAGCACGACGTGGACCAGCACCGGCTGGCGAAATCGCTGGATGCGGTGGTGGAGGACGCGGTGAACGCGGTGGGGGTGGACCTGAACACCGCCTCGGCGCCCCTTCTGGCCCGGGTCTCGGGCGTCGGGCCGGCTCTGGCCGAGGCCATCGTGGCGCACCGTGACCAGAACGGGCCCTTCGCGACGCGCAAGGACCTGCTGAAGGTCGCGCGGCTGGGGCCGAAGGCGTTCGAGCAGGCGGCGGGCTTCCTGCGGATCACCGGCGGGGCAGAGCCTCTGGATGCCTCGTCCGTTCACCCGGAAGCCTATGACGTGGCAAGAAAGATCGTCGCCGCCTGCGGGCGCGACATCCGCAGCCTGATGGGCGACGGCGCCACGCTGAGAAAACTGGACCCGGCGGCCTTCGTGGACGAACGGTTCGGTCTGCCGACGGTGAAGGACATCCTGGCCGAACTGGAAAAGCCCGGCCGCGACCCCCGGCCCAGCTTCAGGACCGCGAGCTTCACCGAAGGGGTGAACGAGATCACCGACCTTAAGCCCGGCATGGTGCTGGAGGGCACCGTCACCAACGTTGCCGCCTTCGGGGCCTTCGTGGACGTGGGGGTCCACCAGGACGGGCTGGTGCATGTCAGCCAGCTGTCCGACAGTTTCGTGAAGGATCCACATGCGGTGGTGAAGGCCGGCGATGTGGTCAAGGTCCGGGTGGTCGAGGTCGATGTGGCGCGCAAGCGGATCGGCTTGTCGATGAAATCGGACGGCGGCGCCTCGGCCCGCGACCAGTCGCGCGAGCGCGGCCCGGCCCCCGGCAAGCCCGCGCGGGGGCCGATGCAGGCCGGGCCGCAAGGCGGGAGCAATGCCTTTGCCGAGGCGCTGAAGGGCAAGTTCGGCCGTTAGGTGTGAGGTCTCGGGAGGCCGTTCGCCCGGACCGAGGCGCTGCCCGCGCCCCGGCTGATCGTGGCCTCGGGCTCGCTGGCGCGGGTGCCGGCCCATGCCTGGCTTGCGGCGCAGGGCGGTGCGGTGGCGCTGATGTCCTCAAGCCCGCTGGCGATGCTGGAGGCCTGCGCGCGGGGGCAGGGGATTGCGCTTCTGCCCGAAGGGCTGGCGGATGGGCGGGTGCAGCGGCTGGATCTGCCGGTGCCGGATGCGACGCCGGTCTGGCTGCTGGCGGACCGGGACGAGGCGAGCCATCCGCGCATCGCCCCGTTCCTGCGCTGGGCCAGGGCGTATTTCCGCAAGGAGCGGCAGCCGGCCTGAGCGGGCCATCCCGGCCGGTCAGGCCGCCGCGCCGCCGACCGTCAGTCCCTGGATCAGCAGCGTCGGCTGGCCCACGCCCACCGGCACCCATTGCCCGGCCTTGCCGCAATTGCCGATGCCCGGATCGAG
>JBKBRG010000264.1:0-4358 GCA_046292325.1 Tabrizicola sp. | reverse complement strand
GGCGAGACGGTCGCCGGCGGGGGGGTGGATGGCTGCTCGGCGCCGAACTTCGCGATGTCGGTCGCGGGGCTTGCCCGTGCGATGGCCGCCTTCGCCACGGCACGCGAGGGGCACGGGGCACGCGAGGATGCGATGTATCGCCTGACCCGGGCGATGGCCGCGCATCCCGAGCTCGTCTCGGGCGAGGGGCGGGCCTGCACGGAACTGATGCGCGCCATGGGCGGGCGCGTGGCGCTGAAGGGCGGGGCAGAGGCCGTCCATGTCGGCATCGTGCCGGAAAAGGGCCTTGGCATCGCGCTGAAGGTGGTCGATGGCGGCGAGCGCGGCTCGCAGGCGGCGATCGCGGCCTTGCTCGTGCGGCTCGGCGTGCTGGATCCGGCCCATCCCGAGGCGGTGAAGCGCATGGCGGGCATCCAGCGCAACTGGCGCGGGCTGGAAACCGGGTTCCTGCGGCTGGCACCGGGCTTTCCCGGTTGATTTGGAGGGCAAAGCGGGTAAGCTTTGCGGATGAATGCCGAGGCGCCCATTCCGTTTCCGCAGGCCGACCGCATCGCGGATGAGGTCAGCTTCGACCGGAGGGAACTGGGCCAGATCCTGCGGGTCTATGGTCGGATGGTGGCGGCCGGGGAATGGCGCGACTACGCGATCGCCGCGATGCGCGACCTTGCGGTGTTTGCGGTCTTTCGCCGGACCACGGAAACCCCGCTCTACCGGATCGAGAAGCGACCCAAGCTGCGCCACCGCCAGGAGCTTTACGCCGTGGTGGGGATGGACGGCCGGGTGCTGCGTCGGGGCCATGACCTCGACCAGGTGCTCAAGGTGCTGGAACGCCGCCTGATCGGCCCGGTCTGAGACCGGGACCGCAGCATCGGGACTGGCGGGGTATTGGTGACGGGTCCTGACCCTAGAGCCGCTGCCGTGTCTGCACCAGCCCGCCGCCGCCGGCGGAGATCCGGGCGACGGCATCCTTCATCCCCTCGTAGGACACCGACATCGTGTGGCCATTGGCATGGATCACCCGGTCGCGGTCCACCACCATCGCCACATGACCTTTCCAGAAGATCAGGTCGCCGCGCTTCATCGGCTCGTTCGGGGCCAGCTGGCGGCCGAGCTGCATCTGCATGTCGCTGTCGCCGGGACAGGGCAGCCCGCAGGCGTGCAGCGACAGCTGCACCAGACCCGAGCAGTCCAGCCCGAACCGCGAGTTGCCGCCCCAGAGGTAAGGCGTCCCGAGCAGGCTTTCGGCCACCGATACCGGATCGCTGGCCCAGTCGCCCAGCGTCCGCAGGTGGCGCAGCGGCACAAAGCCGTGCGGAGTATTGGCCCAGGCCCCCCAGGACCCGATGACCGCCAGCCGCGACCCGAGGCTCAGCGCCATGCGCTCCGGCGCCTGGACCTGCGGTTCGGCGTAAAGATGCGTGCCGGGTGCCGCGACCCAATGCGTCGGTGCCGGGCCCTGGCCGAGGTCGCTTTCCAACATCCAGCCGCAATAGCCGTCCTTGGCCGACAGGACGAACACATGCCCCTGATCCCGGTCGATCACCGTCACCGCCTCGCCCAGCAGCAGCTGGCGATCGCGTGTCCCGCCCGGGCGGTCGCAGAGATTGGCAACCGGCACGATCACCTGTGCCTGCAAGCCCTCCGTCAGCGGCGCGTTGACCAGACCGGACAGCGACACATGGGCAATCCTGCCGGAAAATGGCGTCAGCCTGCGGTCCATTGCGATTTCCTCCACTCGTCCACTCACTGCCTGCCACGGCCGGCAGGCCTGACCGCCCCCGCTGCGGTTCCGCTAAAGTTCCATCATTTCCGCCAGCCCTTCAAGCACGGCGCGCGCGCCCTGTCCGACGGCACCCTTCGGTCGCGCCGGCTGGTCGCTGGGCGTATGGCCGTAGATGTCGAAATGCAGGTATCGCGGCGCGTCGACAAAGCGGCGCAGGAAGAGGGCGGCCGTGATCGACCCCGCGAAACCAAAGCCGGGAGCATTGTCCAGGTCGGCGATCCCCGGCTCGATCACACTCTCATAGGGGTCATGGAAGGGCATCCGCCAGACCGGATCGAAGCCCTTGCGTGCGCCGGCCTCCAGCGCGGCTGCCAGCCCTGCGTCGTCGGTGTAGTAGGGCGCCAGGTCCGGCCCCACCGCAACACGCGCCGCGCCGGTCAGTGTCGCCATGCTGATCAGCACGTCCGGCGCCTCTTCGCAGGCATGGGCCAGCGCATCGGCCAGCACCAGCCGCCCCTCGGCGTCGGTGTCGTTGACCTCGACCGTCAGGCCCTTGCGGCTGGTCAGGATGTCCTTCGGCTTGATCGCATTGCCCGCAACGACGTTTTCCACCGCCGGAACCAGCACGCGCAGGCGCAGCGGCAGGTCCAGCGCCATGATCATGCGGGCAAGGCCCAGGACCGTGGCCGCCCCGCCCATGTCCTTCTTCATCAGGTTCATGCCCGACGAGGGCTTCAGGTTCAGCCCGCCCGTGTCGAAGCAGACACCCTTGCCGACCAGCGTCAGCTTCGGTCCCTTGTCGCCCCAGCGCAGATCCAGCAGGCGCGGTGCCCGCGGGCTGGCGCGCCCGACCGCATGGATCATCGGGAAGTTCCGCGCCAGCAGGTCATCGCCCCGGATCGCCTCGATCGAGGCGCCGAACCCGACCGCCAGTTCCGTCATCGCGGCTTCGAGTTCGGCCGGCCCCATGTCCTCGGCCGGGGTGTTGATGAGGTCGCGGGTCAGGGTTTCGCCTTCGGCCATGGCCAAGAGGCGGGCCGGGTCCAGCCCCCTGGGGCAGACCAGCCGCGCCAGAGGGGCGGGCTTGCGACCCGGGCGATAGCGGTCGAAGCGGTAGCCCGAAAGCAACCAGGCCAGGGTGGCCTCGGTCGCCTCTGCCGTGTCAAGCCTGCCCTCGAGCCGCCAGTCGCCTGCGGGCAGACCCGTGATCGCCTTGGCCAGCCCGAACCGCATCCGACGCCGAGCCTGCGGCGTCCCGTAGCCCGCGACCGCCCCGGCAAGACCGCCGGCCGGATCGGGCAGCAACCGCAAGTCGCCGAGCCCGGCCTCGAAGCCGGTCGACTTCAGCCAGTCCGCCCAGATCTTGCCGGGTCCGTTCAGAAAGCCCGGCAATTCCTCGGGGCGCAGGACATGCAGGGGCAGTGCGGCGGCAGCGGGTTCGGCGAAGGCGATGGTCACGCGGGATTTCATCCGGAAGGTTGGTCTGCAAATTCCACCACATGGCGTGCTTCCCGGGCGGAAAGCAAGTGTTTCCAGAGTATTGCGTCAGATTGCCGACGATTCCCCGCAAATCCGGCTTCCTTGCGGCGCACTGTAGAACGGGCGTGACTGCACCCCTTGGCGACCGATTGTGCGCAGCATGGGGTTTGCAACCTTTCCTTGTGCGACTCGCCCGCGATCCTTGATGCCGGGGACTGTCGCGCAGGGCCCTTTCGCCGCCTGCGCGCCCCGCCCCATAGCCCGGCGGCCGGTCACCTCAGCTGGTCGGCAAGCCCTGCTTCGATCGCCAGCGACCGTTCGGCAACCCGCATCAGGCGCGCCCAGACCGCCGAGAAGGCCGTGCTGTCGGCGCATTCGAGGCAGGTCTTCGCATCCGCAGCCACGGCAGCAAGGCTGGACAGACCCAGATCGCCCGCAAGCCGTGCCAGCCGCCCCAACTGCCGCGCCATGTCGCGCAGTTCCTGTGCACGGACCTTTTCGGCGATCGCCGCCATGGTCAGTGCCAGTTCGCCCAGGGCCCGCGTCACCATCTGTTCGGCCACCGGCGCACCGAGATTGCGGTAGATCACTGCGATCGCCTCGACATCCTGACGCACCACCTCGCGCGGTCTGAGAGTGGCAATCTCTCCCATCATGAACACCCAAGTTTCATCACACCCAAGCCCATCCTGCGCCTGCATGCTGAACAATTGGTTGCCCGCATCGGCTCCGGGCCCGATTTTGCCTCTCGAATTTTCCGCAAATGCAGCCTAGGCAGGGGCGCATACCAAGGATGCCCGCGCATGATACCGATCCGCCCGCTTCCCGCCTACCTTGTCCAGCGCTTTCACGGCTGGCGCGCCACCACCTATCAGGACAACCGCGCCTGGTATCGCCGTCTGGCCGAAAGCGGCCCGCATCCGCGCGCCATGGTCATCTCGTGCTGTGACAGCCGGGTCCACGTCACCTCGATCTTCGGCGCGGACGAGGGCGAGTTCTTCATCCACCGCAACATCGCCAACCTGGTGCCACCCTGCAACCCGGACGGCGAGTATCACGGCACCTCGGCGGCGGTGGAATATGCCGTCACCTCTGCTATGACCGCGTGGAACTGAAGGGGCAGGACTTCTACGCCGAATCCGGCGTTGAGACGCTC
>JBKBRG010000263.1:0-4379 GCA_046292325.1 Tabrizicola sp. | reverse complement strand
GACCACCGCACGAATCATTGGCGAGGTCCGGCGGGCACAATCCATGATTGTGCGAATTCCCTTGCAATACCGCTATGTCCGAAAGCATGGTGGCTTTGGGGCAGGATCAAGGCGCATCCCCATGGGATCGCGAAGGAAATTGTCACACTTCGCAAAATGCGAACCTTGATGCCAGATGCCCGCAGATCGGAAAATTCCTCTTTAGAATCCGTATCTTGCCGGCCCGACCCGGCAAGATTTCCGGTCCGGGACAGGCGCGAGGGCCCGATGCGATCGAGCCGACGTTTTTTCCAGTGATCTTCGACATTTGCCTCTGCCGAGTCTCCGGCGTTACAATCGTTAAGAAAAGGAAAGATCTGTCGAATTCATGCCGGTGCGCATCAATTCGCAGGAAAGCAAGCCCGTGAACAGTCGCGCAACGCGCCTGTGGGCATATGGTGTGCATTGACGAGTGACCTGACTGGCAGGTGTGATGTGACGCAAGCCCCGACGCAGATCAGCAATCATCTGGAGACCGAACTGGGCCGCATGGACCCGGACGCCTTCGCTGACGATCTGAAGCCGGGAACCAAGCTTCTGGGCGGGCACTACACGATCGAGGGTTTCCTGAACAGCGGCGGCTTCGGGATCACCTATCTGGCGAAGGACAACCTGAACCGGACCGTGGTGATCAAGGAGTGCTTCCCGAACGCGCTCTGCCGCCGCTCCACCAGTCTGGTCCGCGCCCGGTCGCGCAAGCACCAGAACGATTTCCGCGGCTTCGTCGAAAGCTTCATTGCCGAGGCGAAAAGCCTGGCGCGGCTGGTGCACCCGAACATCGTCGGCGTGCACCAGGTGTTCGAGGACAATGACACCGCCTATATGGCCATCGACTACATCGACGGCAAGGATCTGCATGACATCATGAACTCCACCGATCAGGCCTTCACGCCCGATCAGGTCGTCACCATGCTGAAGAAGATGCTCAGCGCGGTGGAGTTCATCCATCAGGCCGGGATCCTGCACCGCGACATCTCGCCCGACAACATCCTGGTGGACAAGAGCGGCAACCCCATCCTGATCGACTTCGGCGCCGCCAGCGAACAGGTGGTGCGGGCAACCCGGGTCCTGACCGGCCGGCGCGTCATCAAGGAGGGGTATTCGCCGCAGGAATTCTACCTGACCGGCGCCGAGCAGAGCCCGGCCAGCGACCTCTATTCCCTGGCTGCGACCTTCCATCATCTGATCTCGGGCAAGGCGCCGCCGGAAAGCCAGCGTCGGCTGGCCCGCGTGGCCGAAGGCGAGCCCGATCCCTACGAGCCGCTGGCCGGCCGGTTCGAGGGCTATCCGCCGGGTTTCCTGGAATCGATCGACAAGGCGGCCCGCGTCATGCCCCGCGACCGCATCCAGTCCGCCGCAGACTGGCTGGACTGGATCCGGATCGGCGAAGAGGGCGGGCCCCTGCCCGAAGCCCTGACCGACCGCCCCGCCGACCGGCCGGTCGCAGGAGCGTCCCGCCCGGTTGCCGCTGCGCACGAGGCCGGCGGCCCGGGCCCCTGGGTCAGATACGGGGCTGGCGGCGCCCTGGTCGTGGCCGGTCTGGCCGCGGTCTGGTGGCTTCTTCCCTAGGGCAGGGCATCCCGCGCCCCGCCCGACTATTCGTGGCGCAGCGCTTCGATCGGATCCAGCCTTGCCGCCTTGCGGGCCGGAAAGAAACCGAACATCACCCCGATCAGCGCCGAAAAGGCGAAGGCGAGCAGCACGACGTAGGTCTGCGGCGCGAAGGGGATCGCCATGTAGAGCGACGCCCCGAAGGCCAGCCCCAGCCCGACGATGACCCCGATGATGCCGCCGACCAGCGACAGCACCACCGCCTCGACGAGGAACTGCATCAGCACCTGGCGCCCTTCGGCGCCGATGGCCAGGCGGATCCCGATCTCGCGCGTGCGCTCGGTGACCGACACCAGCATGATGTTCATGATCCCGATCCCGCCGACCAGCAGGCTGACGGCGGCGACCGAGGAGAGCATGCCGGTCAGCACCGAGTTGATCCCGGTCAGCACCTGGGCGATCTGGGCACGGTCGCTGACGTTGAAATCGTTCGGCGCCCCCTCGGCGATCCGCCGGCGGTCGCGCAGCAGCGCCTCGATCTCGCGCGCGCCGCGCTGGGACGAGACCCCCGGTGCCAGCGCCACGGAAATCGACGAGATGTTGTCGCTGCCCAGCAGGCGGCGCTGCACGGTGCGGATCGGCATCAGCACCAGGTCGTCCTGATCCTGGCCGAAGGCCCCGGCGCCCTTGGCCTGCAAGAGGCCGACGACCTCGCAGCTGACCTTGCCGATCCGGAGTTGCTGGCCCACCGGATCGGCCGCGCCGAACAGCGTCTGCCGCACGGTTTCGCCGATGATGCAGACCGCGGCGCTGGCCCGGTCTTCGGAACTGTCGAACCCCCGCCCGCTGGCGACGGTCCAGCCGTTGACCTCGAGATAGGCCGAAGTGGCTCCGGTGATGCTGGTCGAGACATTCGCGGCCCCGGCCACCACGGTCTGCATCGACGAGACGGTCGGCGAGACCTTGGCCAGGACGGCAAGATTCGCCAGCGCATCGGCATCGCGCAGGGTGAAGGGACGGATCGCCTGCGCGCCGGCCACGCCGGGCGGCCCGAAGCTGCGCCCGCCCGGCCGCACGGTCAGGACATTGGAGCCGAGGCTTTCCACGCTGGCCGCGACCGAGCGTGACGAGCCCTGCCCCACCGTCACCATCGCGATCACCGCGGCGACGCCGATGACGATGCCCAGCATGGTGAGGGCCGAGCGCAGCTTGTTGCGGCGCAGCGCCAGCAGGGCCAGGCGAACGGTCTCCCAGATCATGCCGGCGCCCTCTCCGGCACCGGCGCGTCGCTGCGGATCCGGCCGTCGGCGAACAGGATCAGGCGGCGGGCATAGGCCGCGATGTCATCCTCATGCGTGACCATGACGATGGTGATGCCTTCCTCGCGGTTCAGCTGCTGGAGAAGCCGCATGATCTCGTGGCTGCGATGGCTGTCGAGGTTGCCGGTCGGCTCGTCGGCCAGGATCACCATCGGGTCGCCGGCCAGGGCGCGGGCGATGGCCACCCGCTGCTGCTGGCCGCCCGACAACTGCGAAGGGTCGTGGTCCTCGCGCCCTTCGAGCCCCACCTTGGCCAGCGCCTGGCGCGCGCGCGCGATCCGCTCGGCGCGCGGCATGCCCTTGTAGATCAAGGGCAGTTCGACGTTCTCCAGCGCCGAGGTGCGGGGCAAAAGGTTGAAGCCCTGGAAGACGAAGCCCAGGAAATGCCGACGCAACAGCGCGCGCCGGTCGCCGTCCAGGTCCTGCACCTCGACGCCGTTGAACAGATACCGGCCCGATGTGGGACGATCCAGCAGCCCGATGGTGTTCATCGCGGTCGATTTGCCCGATCCCGACGGTCCCATGATCGCGACGAACTCACCCTGCCGGATCACCAGATCGGCATGATCCAGGGCGCGGACCTCGGCCTCGCCGCTGCCATAGACGCGGCAGACATCGACCAGCTGGATCAGGGGCGGGCGCCGATCGGATGCGGCGGTCGTCATCTCAGCCGCCCGGACTCTGGTCGATGATCACCCGGTCACCCTCAGCCAGACCCTCGGCCGTGACGGCCGTGACCCGACCATCGGAGACGCCCGGCTCGACCGGCAGTTCCACCGGCACCCCGTCGCGCAGGATCCAGACCGACCGGCCGGCCGAGGCCCCCCGGGTCAGGCTTGGCGACGAGGACCGGCTTGGCATGATCATCCCCACAAGCCCGCGCCCGGACGAGGCGCCGCCCTCCTCGGCCGCGCGCGGCGGTTCATAGCGCAGCGCCGCGTTCGGCACCCGCAGAGCGTCCTTTTCGACCGTCACCGCGATGGTGGCCGTGGCCGTCATGCCGGGGCGCAAGAGGCCGTCCCTGTTGTCCACTGACAGGATTGCCTTGTAGGTGACGACGCCATCGGTCGTCTCTGGCGCATAGCGTATCGTGGTGATCGTTGCCGGAAAGCTGCGATCGGGGAAGGCATCGACGGTGAAGTTGGCCGCATTGCCCACCGCGACGCGGCCGATGTCGGCCTCGTCCACATCGACGCGCAGTTCCATCCGCGCCAGGTCCTCGGCCAGCGTGAAGAGGACCGGCGCATTCAGCGAGGCGGCGACGATCTGGCCCGGCTCGGCCGCGCGGTTCAGCACCACCCCGGCGATGGGCGAGCGGATGATGGATTTCCCGAGGTCGTTCTCCGCCTCGGACACCCGCGCCCGGGCCAGCGCGACATCGGCAATTGCCCCATCCACCGCCGCGCGCGCCCGATCGCGCGCCACTTCCGAGGCGATCAGCTTCAGCCGGGTGCTTTGTCCGCGCCGGTC
>JBKBRG010000262.1:3565-4401 GCA_046292325.1 Tabrizicola sp. | reverse complement strand
CCACCGGCACGAAGACCACGTCGCGCGCCTCCGGGGTCCAGCCCTCGACGATATAGCTGAGAAGGCCCAGCTTGGCCGGACCGACCCGGCCGTCGAGGCTCAGGCCCCCCTCCGGGAACATCGCCTGGGTCGTGCCCTCTTCGGTGGCCATCTGCACATAGCGCGCCAGCACCTTGCGATAAAGCGCGTTTCGGCTGCCGCGGCGGATGAAATAGGCTCCCATCGAGCGGATCAGCGCCGAAAGCGGCCAGACGCGCGCCCATTCGCCGACGGCGTAGCTGATCGCAGACCGCTCCGCGACCAGCCAGGTCACCAGCACATAGTCCATGTTGCTGCGGTGGTTCATCACGAAGACCACGGTTGCCCTGGGATCGATCCGGCGCAAGGCCTGGTCCACCTTGCCGACCCGGACCCGGAACAGAAGGCGGCTCAGCCACTTCGCCGCCCGCGTCCCGAAGCCGAAGTAGACCGTTGCCGAAAACGCCGGGACGATCTCGCGGGCATAGCGCCGCGCCTCCTCGAAGGCCACCTCTCCCGGCACGCCGGTCTCGGCCGCATGCGCCATCGCCGCCTCGACGACGCGCTGGTCATAGGCCAGCCGCGCCACCATGTCCGACCGGCGCGCCAGCTTGAACAGGTCGATCTTCCGGTCCAGCCGCGCGTTCAACTGCGCAAGCGCCCGCTCGGCCCGCCGCCGGAAGAACCAGCGGACAGAGGGAAACAGGAAATGCGTGGCGAAACTGACCGTCGCGAAACCGAGGATCAGGGCAAGCAACCAGACCGGAACCGCCACCGTGCCGAACATGGGCCCAGCCTAGACCATCCGGCCCTTCCCG
>JBKBRG010000262.1:0-3555 GCA_046292325.1 Tabrizicola sp. | reverse complement strand
GCCCCCCCCCCCCCCCCCCCCCCCCCCCCCCCCCCCCCCCGGGCCGTGCCGCGGCGCAGCGATTGACAGCGGCACGATCTTTCCCTTATGCCTTCCCTTGCGCAATAAAATTACCCGCCAGAATCGCCCAAACCGCTCGTGAGGCCCCGATGACCGAGAAACCCTGGCTCTTCCGCACCTACGCCGGCCATTCCACGGCCGCGGCGTCGAACGCGCTTTACCGGACGAACCTGGCCAAGGGGCAGACCGGGCTTTCGGTCGCCTTCGACCTGCCCACCCAGACCGGCTATGACAGCGACGATCCCCGCTCGCGCGGCGAGGTCGGCAAGGTCGGCGTGCCCATCGCGCACCTCGGCGACATGCGCACCCTGTTCCAGGACATCCCGCTGGAACAGATGAACACCTCGATGACGATCAACGCCACCGCGCCCTGGCTCCTGGCGCTCTACATCGCCGTGGCCGAGGAACAGGGCGCCGACATCTCCAGGCTGCAGGGCACCGTCCAGAACGACATTATCAAGGAATACCTCAGCCGCGGCACCTACATCCTGCCGCCCGAGCCCTCGCTGCGTCTCATCACCGATGTCGCGGCCTATACCGGGAAGCACCTGCCGAAGTGGAACCCGATGAACGTCTGTTCCTACCACCTGCAAGAGGCCGGCGCGACACCGGAACAGGAACTGGCCTTCGCGCTCGCCACCGCCTGCGCGGTGCTTGATGATCTGAAAGTGAAAGTTCCGGCGGAAGATTTCCCCGCAATGGCGGGCAGAATGTCGTTTTTTGTAAACGCCGGCATCCGCTTCGTGACCGAGCTCTGCAAGATGCGCGCCTTCACCGCGCTCTGGGACGAACTGCTGGAGTCCCGCTACGGCATCGCGGATCCGAAGTTCCGCCGCTTCCGCTATGGTGTCCAGGTCAACTCGCTCGGCCTCACCGAGCAGCAGCCGGAAAACAACGTCTATCGCATCCTGATCGAGATGCTGGCGGTGACGCTGTCGAAGAACGCCCGCGCCCGCGCCGTGCAGCTTCCCGCCTGGAACGAGGCCCTGGGCCTGCCTCGCCCCTTCGACCAGCAATGGTCGCTGCGGATGCAGCAGATCCTGGCCTACGAGACCGACCTGCTGGAATATGACGACCTCTTCGACGGCAACCCGGCCATCGAGCGCAAGGTGAACGAACTCAAGGCCGGCGCCCTGGCAGAGCTTGCCCATATCGACGCCATGGGCGGCGCGGTGGCGGCCATCGCCTACATGAAGGGGCGCCTCGTCGAGGCGAATGCGGAACGACTGGCACGGATCGAATCCGGCCAGACCATTGTCGTCGGCGTCAACCGCTTCACCACGACCGAACCCTCGCCGCTGGCCACCGGCGAAGGCGCGATCATGACCGCCGATCCGAAGGCCGAGGCCGACCAGTGCGCCCGCCTCGCCGAATGGCGGGCCCGGCGCGACCCCGACGCCGTCGCAAGGGCCCTCGCCGCGCTGCGGCAGGCGGCGCAGTCGGGCGAGAACATCATGCCCGCCTCGATCCTGTGCGCCAAGGCCGGCGTCACCACCGGGGAATGGGGCGGCGTCCTGCGCGCGCTTTACGGCGAATACCGCGCCCCGACCGGCGTTTCTCCCAACCCCTCGAACCGGACCGAGGGGCTGGAGCCCGTCCGCGACGCCGTCGCCGCCGTGGCTGCAAGGCTCGGCCGGCCCCTGCGGCTTCTCCTCGGCAAGCCCGGCCTCGACGGCCACTCGAACGGCGCCGAACAGATTGCCGCCCGCGCGCGCGACTGCGGGATGGAGATCACCTATGACGGCATCCGCCTGACCCCGGCGGAAATCGTCGCCGCCGCGGTGGAAAGGCAACCGGACGTGATCGGGCTGTCGATCCTGTCGGGCAGCCACATCCCCCTGATCCGCGAGACGCTTGACCTGATGCGCGAGGCAAAGCTGACCCAGCCCCTCGTCGTCGGCGGCATCATCCCTGACGAGGACGCGCGGACGCTGAAGGCGATGGGCGTGGCCCAGGTCTATACGCCCAAGGATTTCCAGCTGAACCGGATCATGCTGGATCTCGTGGCGCTGGCCGATCCCGCGCCGGTCGCGGCGGAATAGGCGCCCGGCCGCGCCACCTGCCGATCCGGCCTTGCCGGCCCATCGTCCGCTGCGCATTAATGCCGTTAACCATTCGCCCCCGGTCCGCCCGCGGTCCGGGAGGATGATTGGTATTTTCTACAGGACGATTGCCCGAAACGCGGCGCATTGCCGCGCTTACGGCCAACAATGAGGGACAGATGACCGTTCACATCGGCGCCAGACCGGGCGACATCGCCGAAACCGTGCTCATGCCCGGCGACCCCTACCGCGCACGCTGGGCGGCCGAGACCTTCCTGACCGACGCGGTGCTGGTCAACGAGGTCCGGGGGATGCTTGGCTACACCGGAACCTGGCGGGGCCACCGCGTCACCATTCACGGCTCGGGCATGGGGATGCCGTCCCTGTCGATCTACGCCAACGAGCTGATCCGCGACTACGGCGCAAGGACGCTGGTCCGCATCGGCTCGGCCGGCGCCCTGCCGACCCATGTCAAGGTCCGCGACGTGATCCTGGCGCAGGCCTGCTCTACCGTGGGGTCGCCGTCGCGCACCATCTTCCGCGAACTGAACTTCGCGCCTTGCGCCGACTTCGGGCTGCTGTCGAAGGCCCATGCCGCGGCGACCGCAAGGGGCACGCCCGTCCATGTGGGGGGCATCTATTCCTCGGACACCTTCTACGACGAACGCCCCGACCTGACCGAGCAGCTCTTGCGCCACGGCTGCCTCGGGGTCGAGATGGAGGCGGCCGAGCTCTACATGGTCGCCGCCCGCCACGGGGCGCGGGCGCTTGCCATCCTGACGGTCTCGGACCATATCACCACCGGCGAGGCGCTGCCTGCCGACCAGCGCGAACGCAGCTTCGGCGCCATGGTCGAGATCGCGCTGGAAGCCGCCCTGGGCTGACACCGGAACCGGAGACGCACCCCATGTCCACGCGCCGCACCTTCCTGCTGCTGACCGGCGCGGCTGCCGTGGCCGGGGCCGGGGCCGGTTATGTCGCCCTGCGCGGCGGGCCGGCCGGCCCCACGCTTGACGCCGCCGAGGCCTACCGCCGCGCCGAAGCGGGCGAGGTTCTGCTCGTGGACATCCGCACCCCCGAGGAATGGGCCCGGACCGGCAGCCCGGCCCCGGCGCACCGGCTGGACATGCGGCGGCAGGATTTCCTCGCCGCCCTGTCCGACCTCACCGGCGGCGACCCTGCACGCCCCATCGCGCTGATCTGCGCAACCGGCGGCCGGTCGGCGCGGCTGGCGCGGGCACTGGAACAGGCGGGCTTCTCGAAGGTCTTCGACGTGGCCGAAGGCATGCTCGGATCCTCCGCCGGGCCGGGCTGGATCGCCCGCGGCCTGCCCCGCGTGCCGGGCTGAGCGGCGCTTGCCTCTTGCATCCGGGCCCCGGCGCGGCTTTCCTGCGCCGACCTGACCGGAGTTTTCCCATGGCCCATCTCGCCCCCCGCACCTGGGTTCCCGCAT
>JBKBRG010000261.1:0-4408 GCA_046292325.1 Tabrizicola sp. | reverse complement strand
TGAACCCGATCAGCCGCTTCATCTACTGGAACATGAACTACCACGTCGAACACCACATGTTCCCGATGGTGCCCTACCACGCCCTGCCGCGCCTGCACGAGCTCATCAAGGACGACCTGCCGCCGCCCAACCGCTCGATTGCCGAGGCGTTCCGGGAGATGTGGCCGGCGATCAGGCGCCAGATCCGGAACGAGGACTATTTCCTGAAGCGCGCGCTGCCCCCCACGGCCAAGCCCTACCGCGAGGATTTCCACCAGTATGTGCCGGGCATGATGCGTCCGGCCGCCGCAGAATGAGGACGGATCATGCCCTGGATTGACGCCTGTTCGACCGAGGATATCGACGCCGAGGACCTGATCCGCTGGGATCACGCCGGGCAGACCTTCGCCATCTACCATTCGCCAGAGGGCGAATTCTATGCGACGGCCGGCCTTTGCACGCATGAGCAGGTCCATCTCTGCGATGGCCTGGTGATGGGCCACCTGATCGAATGCCCCAGGCACAACGGCCAGTTCGACTATCGCACCGGAGAGGCCAGACGCGCCCCGGTCTGCGTGAACCTGCGGACCTATCCGGTGAAGGTGGAAGGCGGCCGCGTCCTGGTCGAGGTGGCGTGATGGCGCCCCCCACCGTCCGAGACCTGCTGGACGCGCGCGGCAAGCACCGGTTCGCCATGCTGCGGGTCGAGACGATGGAGGAAGCCGAGGCCGCCGCCCGGGCCGGGGTCGAGCTTCTGTCGGTTCCGCCGGCGATGATCATGGACCGCCGTTTCCGCGACGCGGCGCCGGATTGCTTTGCCATTCCCGGCGACAACTTCTACGAGATCGGCGGGACGGATGATTTCCTGCGCTGGGCCTTCCCGCTCTGCAAGCACGGCGCGGACGGGTTCTACTGTTCGGGTTCGCTTGCCACGGTGCGCGCCATGGCCGATCACGGCCTGCCGGTCTGCGGCCATGTCGGCCTGATCCCCTCGAAACGCACCTGGACGGGCGGGTTCAAGGCGGTGGGCAAGACGCTGGAGACGGCGCAGCGGGTCTGGGCCCAAAGCCGGGCGCTGGAGGAGGCCGGCGCCTTCGCGGCGGAGATCGAGGTCGTGCCACAGTCGATCACGCGGCTGATCGCCGAGAAGAGCAATCTCTTTCTCATCTCGATGGGCGCGGGGCCGGCCGGGCACGCGCAATACCTTTTTGCCGAGGATGTGCTGGGCCAGAACCGGGGCAGGATCCCGCGCCACGCCAAGGTCTATGCCGATTTCGCCGCCGAATACGACCGGCTGCAGGCGATGCGGATCGAAGCCATGGGCCGCTTCGTCAGCGATGTTCACGAAGGCGACTACCCTGCCCCGCAGCATCTGGTGGATTGCGACCCGGACGTTGTGTCCGCCTTCGCCGACTGGCTGGACCGGAACGCCTAGGCCGCGGCAAGCACCGCATCCGCCAGCCTCTGGGCCGAGGGGGTCATCTGGGCTCCGATCCGGGTCACCAGGCTGAACGGAGCAACCGCCAGGCCAAGGTCGATGGGCAGGGACACGAAGGGCACCGAGGGGTTGCCCGCGAAACTGTCGACGACCGGCGTCGCCAGGGGTGCAATGGCGTCGGTCTGGTTCAGAAGGGCGAGGGTGAACAGGAAGGAAGAGGTCGAGATCCGGCGTTTCGGCAACGGCAGGCCCAGTTCGGTCAGCCGGCTGACCACGGTCTGCGTGAGCAGGGTTCCGTCGTCGCCCATCACCCAGTCGAAATCCAGCAGGTCGTGCAGCGACAGGATCGGCCTGACCAGCAGCGGATGGCCGCGCCGAACCACCAGCGACAGGGGCTCTGCCGCCAGCAGGCGCGCCTCGAGCTGGGTCTCGCCGGGCGACAGCCGTGCGAGCGCGAAATCCAGCCGCCCCTCGCGCAGCAACTCGCACAGGGTGACCGAGGTCGCCACGGTCACCTCGGCCCGGAAATCGGGAAGGTCCGACTGAAAGGCGATCAGGGTCGGCATGACCAGGCTGAGCGCCGGGCCGGTCACCGCGCCCACCCGCACCACGCCCGACCGTCCGGTGGCAGCCTCGGCCATGTCGCGCGCGGCATCGGCCAGTTCGATCTCGATCCGGGCCGCGCGCCGGGCCAGCGCGCGACCGACGGCTGTCAGCTGCAAGCCGCGCCCCTGGCGTTCGTGCAGGGACAGGCCGAGCAGGGCCTCCATGTCGGCCAGCAGCCGCGAGGCGGCCGGCTGCGCGATCCCGATCCGCGCGGCGGCCACCCCCAGCGCGCCCGCCTGGTCCAGCTCTGCCAATAGCCGCAACTGCACCGGCTTCAGTCGGCGAAGCTGGGTCGAAAGGGCGGATTCCGTCTGAATCATAACAAAATCATCATGTGTCGCATCACAAACCCTATTTGACAGACATGGGTTCACCGCGCAATCTGCGCCGCGTCCGTGAGCAAGGGCTGCAAAGGCACGCCCAAAGCGGATGCAAACGAAGAATCATCGGGAGGAAACAAGATGATCTTGACCCGCCGCGGCCTGATGGCCCTTGCCGGCACCACTGCCGCCCTTTCGGCGCTGCCCGCCTTCGCCCAGGACAAGGGCACCATCGGCATCGCGATGCCCACCAAGTCCTCGTCCCGCTGGATCTCGGACGGCGAGTCGATGGTGAAGGCCTTCCAGGAGGCCGGCTATGCCACCGACCTGCAATATGCCGAGGACGACATTCCGACGCAGCTGAACCAGATCGAGAACATGATCACCTCCGGCGTCAAGGCGCTGGTGATCGCGGCCATCGATGGGACGACCCTGTCGAACGCGCTGGACAACGCGGCCGCCCAGGGCATCAAGGTCATCGCCTATGACCGCCTGATCCGCGACAGCGGCTCGGTCGACTACTATGCCACCTTCGACAACTTCAAGGTCGGCGTGCAGCAGGCCGAAAGCCTTGTTGCAGGTCTGAAGGAGCGCTTCCCCGATGTGAAGCCATGGAACGTCGAACTGTTCGGCGGCTCGCCCGACGACAACAACGCCTTCTTCTTCTACAACGGCGCAATGTCGATCCTGCAACCGATGATCGACGCGGGCGACATCGTCATCCCCTCGGGGCAGATGGGCATGGACGTGGTCGGCACCCTGCGCTGGGACGGTGCCGTTGCCCAGGCGCGGATGGACAACCTTCTGACCTCGAACTACGGCGACAAGCAGCTGCACGGCGTGCTCTCGCCCTACGACGGGCTGTCCATCGGCATCCTGTCGTCGGTCAAGGGCGTGGGCTACGGCTCGGGCGACCTGCCGATGCCGATCGTCACCGGCCAGGACGCGGAAATCCCCTCCGTCAAGTCGATGATCGCGGGCGAGCAGTATTCGACCATCTTCAAGGACACCCGCGAGCTGGCCAAGGTCACCGTCAAGATGGTGGACGCGGTCCTGACCGGCGGCGAACCCGAGATCAACGACACCACGACCTACGACAACGGCGTCAAGGTCGTTCCGTCCTACCTGCTGGAGCCGGTCCCGGTGAACGTCTCGAACTATGAAGAGATCCTCATCGGTTCTGGCTACTACACGGCGGACCAGCTCAAGTAAGCTGATCTGACAGGGCCTGCCTGCGCCGCTCCCGCGCAGGCAGGCTCCACCCGTGGGAGGGGACATGTCGACACTTCTGGAAATGCGGGAGATCAGCAAGGTCTTCCCAGGCGTGAAGGCACTTGACCGGGTCAGCCTGACGGTCGAGGCCGGAGAGATCCATGCCATCTGCGGCGAGAACGGCGCCGGAAAATCCACGCTGATGAAGGTGCTGTCCGGTGTCTATCCGCACGGCAGCTATGACGGCGAGATCATTTTCGACGGCCGGCCCCTGCGCAATCGCGGCATCCGCGACAGCGAGGAAAAGGGCATCATCATCATTCACCAGGAACTTGCGCTGATCCCGCTTCTGTCGATCGCCGAGAACCTTTTCCTGGGCAACGAGGTGGCATCGAAGGGTGTGATCTCCTGGCCCATGGCCTTCAAGAAGACCGAGGATCTGTTGCGGCAGGTTGGCCTGAACGAGCCCCCCGGTGCTGTCGTCGGCAAGCTGGGTGTCGGCAAGCAGCAGCTGATCGAGATTGCCAAGGCCCTGTCGAAGAACGTGCGCCTTCTGATCCTGGACGAGCCGACCGCCGCCCTTCAGGAGGCGGACGCCGATCGCCTTCTGGAGCTGATGCTGGAGCTGAAGGCGCGCGGCGTGACGCAGATAATCATCAGCCACAAGCTGAACGAGATTTCCCGGGTGGCCGACCGGATCACGGTGATCCGGGACGGCTCCTCGGTCTCTACCCTGACCAGGGACGAGATCTCCGAGGACCGCATCATCAAGGACATGGTCGGCCGCGACATGGCGCACCGCTACCCCGAACGCGAAAGCCACCCCGGCGAGATGCTGTTCGAGGTCGAGAAC